>JAITQR010000339.1 GCA_031288815.1 Treponema sp. | reverse complement strand
CCATACTCCGGGTGGTCCGGGAACATATAGGCGATGTCGAGATATTGGAAGACAGGGTTACCGTTGACGAAAAGCCGGCGGTGGATCAGTTCTATATGGTGCTGAGACGGGAGGACCGGCTTGAGGCGCTCAGGCGGCTTATAGACGGGGCGGACGAATTCTACGGCCTGGTGTTCTGCGCCACCAAAGTCGTGGCGGATGAGCTGGCCCGGCGTCTTCTTGACGCGGGTTACGCCGCCGAAGTCATACACGGGGACCGGTCCCAGGAAGAACGGGAGCGGACCCTTCAGCGGTTCCGCGCCTACCGGGCCGTTTCAGGCGGCGACGCGGCGATACTGGTGGCCACCGATGTGGCGGCCCGGGGCATAGACATAGAACGGCTTACCCACGTGATAAACTGGGACTTCCCCAACGACCGGGAATCCTACGTTCACCGTATAGGCCGTACCGGCAGGGCGGGCCGCCGGGGTAAGGCCGTGAGCCTGGTCCTGCCCGCCGAGCAGGGGCGCGTCGGCCATTTTTCCCGGAGTATGGAACGGGTCCTGGGGAGCCGGATAGAATGGATGCGTATACCTCCGGTAAAGTCGGTGATGAAGGCCAGGGAACGGCGTATCCTGGCCGCCATACTCGCGGCGGTTCCCGCACAAACCGGGGAGGCCGGGACGTTGCCTGAAATTGGTGTACCGGATGTCCCTGCGGAAACCCTGTCGTCAACGGATTTGCCGTCAACGGACCAGAGACCCGAAGAAACCGCGCCGGATACACGGGAACCGTCATCGAAACAGGAGGAAACGTCGGTGTTTCCCGAGGTACGCCTTTCCCGGTTGAGCCGGAAGCTCATTGAACGTCTTGGGGCGGAAGGAGCGGTGGAAGCCCTGGTGACTGTGGCATACGGGGAGGTCATGGACAGCGGCCGGTACGGATTGGTAACGGAATTTCCGGAGCCCGGGGCTGGGGAAACCGGGGAGGGCCGCCTCCGGAGAAGGCGCGGTATGGACCGGGGCGATACCGGCGTCAGAGTAAAAACCGCCGGGAACCGGGGCCACGGGCGGTTCCACCACGGAGAGGTTTTCTCCGGGGAAGGGCGCGGGGAGGAACGGCTTGTCAGGGTATATGTGGGGCTGGGCCGGCGGCACGGGGCTACTGCCCGTGATGTGGCGGGTATCCTTATGCGGGCGGGGGGAGTACCGGGACGGCTCGTGGATTCCATCGAAATGAAGGATTACTGCGCGTTTGCCACCATGCCTCCTGACGCGGCCAGGCGGGCCTATGACTTTTCCCGGAACACTCCCCAGGACCCGGCGATAAAACCGGCGTCTCCGGCAAGATAAAATTTAACCGCGCAGCGCGTTGATTGATCCGCAGCAGGCTTCCGCCAAATCGGCGGCAATAACGGCATCATGGGCATACATATCCGCGCCGATGAGCCGGCAGTACCGCTCCGTTACGGGGCCGCCGGTAAGGATGATCTTTACCCTGTTACGGATACCGGCAGACAGCGTTTCCTGAACCACGACTTTCATTTGGGCCATGGTGCTGACCAAAGATGCCGAACACACGATGATACGGGCTTGTTCTTTTTCCGCGGTTTCCACAAACCGGGCGGGACTTACGCTGGTTCCCAGGTCTATGACCCTGAGGCCCCGGCTTTCCATCATGACGGCAATGATGTTCTTGTTCTGGTCTTCAATGTCGCCTTCGACGGTTCCTATTACTACCGTTCCCAGGGCAGT
This sequence comes from Treponema sp., assembly GCA_031288815.1. The sequence goes on along the minus strand of JAITQR010000339.1, from coordinate 964 downwards.
CCGCCCGGCGGCGGCGATAGCCTGTTTTATCTGCCGGATCCCCCATTCCATAGCCCGCCGGGCCATACGGATTTCCGGGACTAAAACCTCATTCCGTCCGTAACGGGCTTCCGCCGCCTGTATGCCGGCAATAAGCCCATGTTTTACGATAGTATCTATCGTATAATTTTCCGCGATTGCCTTGGTGATCAATGCCGAAGTTTCTCTGGCCTTGCCTGATTGCAGGTTGTTCGATATGTCGTCCAGGTTAACCATTTTTATGCTTCCTTCCTAAATTATTGCTCAATAAAAGTGCGGTAGTTCTCCGAAAAGTTATTCTCTGAAAGCTCGGAAACCCTGCCGCCGCCCTGTATACGGAATTTTCCCGGACTTATCCCGGTAAAATTTTTAAAGATTTTTGAAAACCAGCTCTGATCCTCAAAGCCGCAGGCTCCCGCGATTTCACTTAAACTCAAGGCGCCCTCAGTCAGCAGGCGGCATGCTTTTTCTACCCGCAGCCGGTTGAGGTAACTTGACAGATTTTCACCCATTTCATCCTTGAAAATCGTGCTGAAGTAGGGAGCCGAAAGCCCGGATGCCGAGGCGATTTCTTTCAGGCTTATCTTTCGGCCATAATTTTCGTAGATAAAGCGTTCCGCCTTCCGCAGCGCGGCGGCGTGACGGATTCCCCGGAAGGAAAAGATCTGTTCCGCCATGCTTTCGACAATCATGTGGAGTACATCGGTCAGTTCTTCAATGTTCTGTACTTCCTGAATGCGCTGGAGATAGCGGTTGTTGGTTTCCAATAGGCTGTTATCGGCGTTTCCCGGAGATACAACCGTTCTGGACAAAAGTACTACCAGTTCTATCGCCCTGAACCTGACATAGTTAAAGTGATCAGGGTTTGAAAAAAACAGTACGCTCAGGAGCTCGTTCAATATTTTTTTGCCGGTTTCATGATCCCCTCGGCGGAGGGCGGCCAAAA
>JAITQR010000286.1 GCA_031288815.1 Treponema sp. | reverse complement strand
ATTAAACCGCCGCGCATATCCACGCCCTATATAGGTAGTGGAGGTCTTATGAAACAGTCGTTTATCACGGCAATCGGGGCGGCGCTCCTGTTCTCCTGCGGTTCCTGCCAGGTAACCGGCATAGGAGGGGCGGAAGAGGGCGGGAAAGACAAGCTGCGTATCCTTACCTGGAACGTACAGGCCATCTTTGACGGGGAGGACAACGGGGCCGAGTATGAGGACTACACGGAACTGGCGGGCTGGACGCCGGAAAAATACGCCGGCAGGCTCAACGGCATTGCCCGGGCCATTGGCCAAATCGAGCCGGAAGCCCCGGATATCCTGGCCCTGGAGGAGATCGAGAACCCCCGGGTACTGGAGGATCTTGTCCGGGGCCCTCTCTCAAAATCCGGCTACCGGCATACTTTTTTTGCCAATCTTCCCGGCGCCTCCCTGGGGATCGGCGTCATCAGCCGGACGCCTTTTACCCGAACCCTGCTCCACTCTTTTGCCGGGGAGGGGGCCAGCACCCCCCGGCCGGTGGCGGAGGTCTGGGTTCGGCCGGGGACCGAGGATCTGGTCCTCCTGGTGTGCCACTGGAAGTCAAAAGTCGAGGGAGACGAGGCGACCGAAGTCCAGCGGCGTTCTTCCGCCCGGGTGCTTCTCCGGCGGCTGCGGGAGATAGAACAGGAAGCGCCGGGCACGCCGGTACTTATCATGGGGGATCTCAACGAAAATTATGACGAGTATTACCGCCAGGCCGGGGCCTACCTCTGCGCCCTGCTGCCCGACGATCCCAAAACCGCGGAATTAACCGGCCTTTACGACGGCGGGGAACCGGCCTCCGAAATCCAGCGGGACTTTCTGGTGCTTACCGGGGATAAGCCCCCCCGGGCCAAATATTTCGCCCCCGGAACCCTGGCCCTCTATTCACCCTGGCGGCAGGAACTCAAGGACGGATCGTACTTCTACAAAAACCAGTGGGAGACCATCGACCACTTTCTGATCAACGAGGCCCTGTTCGACAGTCTGGGCTGGGAATTTTTCGCCTGCCAGGCGCTGAGGGACGAGCCTTTCATGAACCCCCGGGGCTATCCCGATACCTATATTCCCAGAACCGGCGCGGGTCTAAGCGACCACCTTCCCCTGCTGCTCACGGTAAGAGAAACCGGCGGGCCCTAATAGCCGGGGTTTTACCCGGATAGACCCCGGGCCTAAGCGCCGGGAGAACAAGGCGCCTCAGCCTTCCGGGCGGGCTTGCCGGTTCAGTAATTGCCGCCGTTTTTCCTCGCCGGCGGTGTGCATCCGTTCCAGTTCCACCATGACCGCGTCTACCGTAGCCTGCTTCTTGTCCTCAATGCCGGCGGCCTCCGCCGCGACCCGGGCCTTTTCCCGGAACTCCGCGCAGGATTGCACGGGCCCGGCGGTGATCCGCACCAGATCCTGGCTCACCGAGTCTTCTATCATGTTTTTCTGCCGGACGTGGAGCACTTCCCCGTTTATCGCCACGCAGCACATATAGTCAAAGGAGCGGATATAGGAATCGATTTCCCGCACCCCCTTCTTGGTGGAGGGATCCCCGGGCCGGTAGCGGGTTCCCGAGGGGAACACCAGGACGAGCTTTCCCTTTACCTTGATGTCCAGCAGGGTCTTCATCGCCGCCCGGTTGATGGCGTTGCTGCGGATTATCTCCGCCCGATCCTTCTCCGCGTCCAGATGGGCCAGGGAACGGCTGGGGTAGATCACCAGCCGGGTATAGGCGCTGGCAAAGGCGGCGACCACCGGGTTGTCCTCGGTGAGCTTCATCCCCGCGATGGCTACCAGCGCCTCGGCGATATCGGCCCCCCGGCCCCCCGCCTGGCGGGCAAACCAGGAAAAGAGGGAAAGATCCATGTTGCTGTAGTGTTCCAGGAGGAGGAGGCAGGATTTTCCCGATTCGGCCTTTGCCAGAAGCTCTTCCAGGTTATCCATGCCCTCAAGCCCCGAGCCGGGGAGGCAGAGGCTCTGTACCATTTTGTCCAGGAAGGGGAGGATTTCCTTTGAGCCTTCCTGGTACACGTTGCGTTCCGTTACTACCGGCTCGGTCTTGGAGAGACACAGGGCCTCCTTGATAATATCCGTGAACGCGGTCCGCAGAGTTTCCATCAGGCTTCTCCCCGAAGCTTTATCAGCTCTATCAACACCCGGCAGGCGGCGGCCATTTCCGGTACCGAGACCCATTCAAGACGGCTGTGGTAGTTGCGGCCCCCGGTAAAGATATTCGGCGTGGGTATTCCCAGTTCGGTGAGCCGGGAACCGTCGGTCCCGCCCCGGATCGGCTTGAGGCGCGGCTCCACCCCGGCGTTTTCAAAGGCCCGCTTCAGGGTCCCCATGAGTTCCGGCTGGGCCTCGATTTTTTCCCTCATGTTCAGGTACTGGAGCCGGGTCTCCACCGTCACCTTGCCGGGGGGAAACTGGGCCTCCACGGCCCTGGCAAAGGCCTCCAGCGCGGAGACGCGGCGCCGCATCCCCTCCCGGTCAAAATCCCGGAGAAACACCTCAAGCCTCGCGCTTTCCAGGCTCCCCTGTATCTCCATGGGGCAGTAGTAACCGTAATAAGCGTCGGTGGATTCGGGGCTTTCGGATCGGGGGAGCATGGCCGCGTAGGCCGCCGCCATGCTTACCGCGTTTGCCAGGATCCCCCGGGCGGTGCCGATGTGGATCGCCTTGCCCTTGAAGCTGATCTCCGCCCTGTAGGCGTTGAAACACTCCGTCTCAAGTTCCCCCAGGGGGCCGCCGTCCAGGGTATAACAGGCGACCGAGCGGATCCGATCCAGGGGGAATTCGGGCAGACCCTTCCCGGTCTCCTCGTCGGGGGTAAAGATTATCTCCAGAGGGCCGTGGCCAATCCCGGGATGCCTCAGGAGGTACTCCAGAACGGCCATGATCTCCGCGATCCCCGCCTTGTCATCCGCCCCCAGGAGGGAAGTGCCGTCGGCATGGATAAGGCCCTTGCCCTTATGGGCGGCCAGATCCGGATCGTCCTTCGGATCCAGCGCCAGGCCGCCGGCCAGCTGTATCTTCTCCCCGTCGTAACTCTTTACGTACCGGGCCTTTACGTCTTTGCCGGAAACATCCTCCGCCGTGTCCATGTGGGCCATAAAACCCACCACGGCGGCATTTTCCTTCCCCTTCGTGCCGGGAAGGCGGGCGATGACGTAACAGTGATCGGTTAATTCCACATCGTTTACCCCCAGGCCCCTTAGTTCCTCCGTCAGGGCCTTGGCGAGTTCCCACTGGCCGGGAGTGGAGGGGGTTTCCTCTACCCGCCGGTTACTGGTAGTCCAGTAAGCGACATACCGCAGAAACCGGGGGACAATGAAATCCTCCAGAACCTTGTCTTCGATAGGTGGTATGAGATCTGTCATAATCAGATTATTATGAAGGGAAAATCCCGTTCCGTAAAGGGAAAATTCCGATCCCGGACACCCAAGAGGGGTCCTTGGGCCCCGAAGCATATACCTGTTATTTGCGATTTGGGCAAAAATTTTATGAAAAATTAAAATTTAAGGCTGTTCCAAAACTTCAGCTTTTGGAACAGCGCCTTGAATTTAGGGGAAAACCGGGCCGGACCTTAGTCCGATTTGACCGGTTTTTCCAAGAGCTTGTCAGAACCGATACCGCCGTCAGTTTCCTCTAGTCTAGCCATTTTGAATATTGAACGCCCTCCCTTCCGGTAGTCGGATAGTATACGTAACGCTCATGATGACCATCCCGCGCTTTATGATAGTAAAATGTATAGTAGCCTTTGTACTCGCCCCTGCCGCCGCCTTCATGATCCGGGTTAAATCCAGGATTCTCAAGACCAATATACGTGAGGGTAATATTTCCTTCATCCCACTGTTCATCCCAGGTGTCCCCTGCTTGAGGACCTTTTTTATACCTATACCCAACAAGAGAATTGTCTTCCTTGCCGAGTTCCAATTGAAAGCTCCCGTCAGGCCTTGCGGCAAACCTTGCAAAGATCCTTCCCTGGTCCCAGTCTCGATTACGAGCCCAATTTTCAGCTTGATAATATTCACTCCCCGCGTCCATTTCGGCTTTAAATTCCTCAAAACGAAGCGGATCCAAAAAGTAAACATACGTAAATATTTTGGTAGTGATCTACAAAGTATGATAAAA
>JAITQR010000217.1 GCA_031288815.1 Treponema sp. | reverse complement strand
CCGGCCCATACGTTTATCCGGTAAAATACCGCGAGTACCCCCAGGGAAAGAGAGAACGTGATAAACGCCACCATGATAACCAGGAGTGTCCCCGCAAGCCGTTCACGGGCGCCACAGATATTCCGCAGCAGTTTTTCTCCCCGGGAGACTAAAAAACCTATGCCCCGGACAGGATGGGGAAGCCGGGGGGGATCGCCTAAAAGTAAATCCAGCAGAAACCCAAGAAGTATTGCCAGGGGACCAAAATAAAAAGCGCCTAATTCTTTCATCACGGCCTTCCTACCCTTCAAAGGCAAGGGAGATTTTTCCCTCCGCCGCGGCTACGGTAACTCCCTTAGCGGCGAATTTGCGGAAGAGGAGGCTACCCGAAAGGGAGGCGAGAAAAGCCGCCCGCTCGCATACATTGTCGACACCCACGGTGGAGGCAACAAAAGCGGAAGAGCTAAACCCATCGCCGGCAGCCCTCAGTTCTTCCGCCGTGTAGCAGAGGAGGGGCCATCCCTTCTGCCGGCACAAGGCGGTCAGGGCGGGTTCATCCTTCTTGAGGTCAATGGTCCCAACCGCAGCCACACTGCGAATATCCAGTCCCTGCCGGGATAGGGCTTCCGTTACCGTAGCGCAAAGGGCGTCCTGGCCGATCCCCTTTCTGCACCCGATACCAAGATATACGCAGCGGGGAATCAGATGCAGGATTTCTGCCTCGTTGGGGTTTTGATACACCGATACCCGTATCGCCGGGGGGGAAGCGGGAGCTTCCGTTTTTGGATCGATTTTTGGATCGAGCTTCTTGAGACCACGGGGAATTGTTCCCGTTATAGGATACTCACTTGCCAGTAACAGCTCTTCCCCTTCCAGAAGCCGCATGGAGACGGCCTTGACTTTTTCCACATTGCCGATAACCAGGCCGTTGGCCTTTGCCCAGAGGTCCACCGCAAAAACACCGTTGATATCCGTGGCGGTGGTAATAACCGGCACGGCGCCCAGCGATTCCGCAACTTCCAGGGTCAGCGCGTTGGCGCCCCCCAGATGACCGGAAAGCAGGGAGATGGCCCACTGTCCCTTCTCGTCAACAACCGTTACCGCCGGGTCTTCCGTTTTGGAACGCAGAAGGGGCGCTACGGCCCGCACCGCTATTCCCGCGGCTCCAATGAATACCAATGCGTCCCCGGAACGGAAAGCCTCCGCGGTCCGTTCCGCCAGAGAGGAACCCGGCGGCGGTTCCGGGAGAATTTGGTGCCCCCGGTTCTTAAGAAGTTCCGCAAGGCGATCCCGCAGTTGTTTTCCCGCGGTGGTAAAGGCAAAGAGGGCAATGATCATGTTGTACCCTGCCGGTACCTGTGGCTAAAACCGGGATCGTAGAGTTTTGAACGTTCATAGTCCCGGCCAAGAAAGCCGCCCACCAGGATCAGCGCCGTCATGCTTATGCCTGCCTCCTTGCCTGCGGCGGCGATCTCCCCAAGGGTGCAGCGGATGATTTTTTCATCGGGCCAACTGGCCTTATACACAATCGCCGCCGGCGTCTCGGGAGCATAGCCCCCCCGGATAAGTTCCTGTTGCAGAGTTTCAAGCAAAGCGGCGCTTAAAAAAACAACCATGGACGCCTGGTGGGCGGCAAGGGAAGAAAGGCTCTCCCCCTCGGGCACCGGTGTTTTCCCCGCCGCGCGGCTGAGGATCAGGGTCTGGGAAACTCCGGGAAGGGTATACTCCGCCTTGAGGGCCGCGGCGGCGGCGCTCAAAGAGCTGACTCCGGGAACCACTTCGTAGTTAAATCCCAGATTTTTTAACTCGTCCATCTGTTCCCGGATCGCGCCGTAGATACTGGGATCTCCGGTGTGGAGCCGCAGGGTAATCCAGTTTTTCTGTTCCCCGGCAATAAAACATTTAAGTACTTCTTCCAGGGTCATGGAGGCGCTGTTGTGCAACACACATTCGGGTTTTGCCCAATCGAGCAGGGCAGGATTGACAAGGGACCCCGCGTAGATTATCTGATCCGCTTCTTCCAGGAGTTTTTTCCCCCGCAGGGTAATAAGATCCGGCGCGCCGGGACCGGCGCCGACAAAATAAATCATCCGTAAGCCTCCATTACAGGGTTTTCCAACGGGACAGAAGTTCCGCTCCCTTGGCCGTACAGCCCAGGAAGCCCCACTGGGAAGAAAAAAGCACCGCGCCGGAGATTAGTTTTTCTCCGCAGCGTCGATCCAACATCTTTTGTATGGCATCAAAGATGCTTTTTTTTACCGTATCCCATAGCTTGTTCTCCTCCAAAAGACCGATGGCGGCTTCGGTGGTGGCGCAGTCCAGGATACGGATGATAAGTTCCCTTCCCCCGCCGGCCAAACCGGTATACGTGGCGAAAATTTCCATACGAGGGTCTCCGTATTTTGAATGGGTATTGAAATTACCAACCGCCAGCTTTATCAGTTTCCCTATATGCCCCACCAGGAGCAGATACCGAAACCCCATATCGGCGGCAATGTCCAGGGCATCGCCGATATAATTGCTGCAGGTAACGGGATTGTCGTTGAGTTCCCCGCCCTGGGCTTCAAGAAAATCCCTGCCGTAGTTCCCCGGCGTTATAACCGCCTTATACTCCCCCTGGGCCCGGAGGACCCGCAGTTCCGCCTGTATGGCCCCGATAAAACCGTCATCGCTCATAGGTTCCACGATACCGCTGGTACCCAGGATCGAAAGCCCCCCCACAATTCCCAGGTTCGGGTTAAAGGTTCTCCGGGCAAGTTCTTCACCTTCGGGGATGAAGATGGTTACCCGCAGTCCCCCCTCGTAGCCATACCGCTTGCAGATGGCTTCCACATGTTCCCTGATCATCCGCAGGGGCGTTTTATTGATCGCCGCTGCCCCCGGCGGCGCGTCAAGGCCCGCTTTGGTAACCCGGCCCACGCCCCGGCCGCCTTCGATCTCAATCCCTGTTCCGGCCTTTTGTTCGACCCGGGCGTATACCAGAATGCCGTTGGTAATATCAGGATCATCCCCCGCGTCTTTCCTGATAGCGCAGGAGACGGCCCCGTGTTCCCGGCTTATATCTTCGGGGTGAAGACGGAGCAAGCGGCCCGATGGGGTGGAAATTTCCACGACGGATTTTTCTTCCGGCTCGCCGGTGTTGTCCAGCAGTATGGCCGCCGCCGCCTTGGCCGCCGCGGCAGCACAACTACCGGTGGTATAACCACAGCGCATCCGCTTGCCGTTTACGAGTTTGTAGTACCCTTCATCTGCCATAGGCTTCACACCTTGTAAGGAACCGCTGTGCCATAGCGGGGTTGGTATAAAAATGAACGTGGGGGAACCCGGCGAAGAGGTTTTCATTAGCCTGTATACAGGACCAGGTTCTCCCGGAAACGGGTTTAAGGGCCAAAAAATCCTCGCCGGGGGAATCGCTGTCCCAATAATGAAATTCATGCCCCCGTATCGTATCCCCCCTGGCGCAGAGCAGGGTGTCGGTTTTCGCGGTATACGCGGCGTACCCAAACCGGACAAGTCCGCTCTGTTTGCGGCAGATCCCCGGCAGGAAACCCGCCATGGCGTGCCGGTTCCCCTCCCCATCGATCAACGCTTCGTGCAGATACATGAAGCCGCCACATTCGGCGATACAGGGCATGCCCGATCCAAGGGCGCTACGTATGTCCTCCCGCAGGCTGCTGTTCTGCGCGAGTCGCGCGCCGTAGAGTTCTGGATATCCGCCCCCCAGGTAGAGACCCTGAAGCCCGTTCGGCAGATGGGCATCTTCAAGGGGGCTAAAGCACAGAATCTCCGCCCCCAGTTTCCGTAGAAGGTTAAGGCTGTCCTCATAGTAGAAACAGAAGGCCCGGTCCCGGGCAACACCGATCCGGACCGGCGTAGCGCTAGGCGCAACGCCGTGCGCAGCGTTGCGCGCAGCGCCGTCCACCGGGAAAGGTTCCGTAAGTGCCAGGGGAGGCGCGGATTTCGCCAGATCCAGAATCGCCTGCAGATCCACGGTTTTTTCAAACTGTTCCGCAAGACGGCCTATCTTATCCCCCAGATCCTCTATCTCCACCGCGGTTACCAGTCCCAGATGACGGCTTTCGATAACGCAGTCCTTCATGCGGGGCAGATACCCCAGCACCGGCAGACCCGTTTCAGCCTCAATGGCGGGGGCAAGCTCACGGTAGAATCGTTCACTTGTCCCGTTCAGAATAACCGCCCGGATAAAGCTTGGGCGGCGAAACTCCGCAAGCCCCCGGACGCGGGCAGCTATGGTGAGGGAAGTGGCGCCGCAGTTTTCAACAAGGATGACCGGCGTTTCCGTAACCGAGGCCAGATGGTAGGTACTGGCATCGGTCAGGGCCCCGCCCATGCCGTCATAGTAGCCCATCACCCCTTCTATCACCGCAATATCCCTGTTCAGGGAATTCTCCCGCAGCAGGTACTTTACCGTTGCCTCGTCAAAAAAATAGAGGTCCAGATTGGAAGAATGGGTCCCCGTTACTTCCCGGTGAAAGAGGGGATCGATGTAATCGGGACCGCACTTAAATACGGCACTTTCCAGCGAGCGGTTTTTAAGGGCTCGCAGCAGGGCGCAGGTCAGGGTGGTTTTGCCTGAACCGCTTGCGTCCGCCCCAATGCAGATCCGCGGCATGCCCTCCGGCCTGGTCCACGGACAAACCGGAAGGCTCTTACCGATCATCGTTGTGTCCTCCAGCGCTGCCTGGGCACAGGCCCTGGCCGCTGAAAATATAGACCGGATTCCAGGCGCGCATCAGATGGTAAGGGCCGGCTTTTTCCGCCCTGGTAACCGCAACCTGTAAAATTTCCGTATGGGTAAAACGGGGGTCGCTCAGCAGCGGGCTCAGGAGGCCGAGGGTCTCCAGGGTAAGGGCGTTTACCACCAGGGTCACACGGGGGTTCTTTTCCAGAACTACCCGGATGATCTCCTCAAGGGCCCCGCCCGCGCCGCCGATAAAAACCCGGTCCGGCTTCGGCAGATCCACCACTGCCTCCGGCGCGGAACCGTGGATAATTTCCAGGTTGTAAAGGCCGAACTTTTTTTTGTGTTCCTCCAGCAGGGGTATCGCCGCCGGATCTTTTTCAACCGCATAGACCCTGCGGACCCGCAGGGCGATTTCGCAGGAAACCGATCCCGTACCCGCGCCAATGTCCCAGACAGTATCGCTGTTCTCCAGGGCAAGTTTTGAAACGGAAAGGGTCCGCACCGCTTCCTTGGTCATGGGAACCCCGGCCCTGATAAATTCATCGTCGGAAAGGCCATGGTTCCCGGCGGAACAGGACCGGGGCTTTGGATTTTCCACCAGCATCACCGAGAGGGGATCAAAGCTCATCTCCGCAAATTCCCGAACAAGGCCGCTTGTTATCCGTTCATTGTCGTAGGAAAGCCGCTCCCCAACGGTAACCGCACAATCGCCAAAACCGTCCTTGTCCAGGGCGGCGCAGATCACGGCGGGGTTCATCTTCGCGTCCGTCAGAAAAAACGTGTTTTGATGGTGAGCAACGGGCCCGGTAATTTCCTGCTGCCTCCCGTGGAGGCTTATCACCTGTATGTCGTCCCAGGAACGGCCCAGCCGGCCCGCAAAATAGGAGAGGCTGCTGAGGCCGCCGGCTACGGTGAAGGGACAGCCCGCCTCCCGGAGCAGGCGGATAAGGGGTTTTGCGCCGCTGTAGAAACCGGCGTCCCCGGAAAACAGGACCCCCAGGACGGGATAAGCGGAGGCGGTGATAAAACGGAATATCTCTTCCGGCGAAGTTAGAGCCTCCCGGGGTTTATCCGCAATCAGTTCCTCCACCGCGCTAAGCAACCGGCCTGAGCCGATAAGACAGTGGCTTTCGGCAATGGCGTCCCGCGCTTGACCTGTCAGGAGGGATAGCTTGCCGGGACCCGTACCGATAAGGTAGATTTTTTTCCCTGTTCCGGTTTCAGCGGGCGTCTTGCCGGCGGCCTTAGTGTTCATGCGGGGGAACCCTTAAGCAGACAGGATACCACTTCCTCTATGGATGCCCCCTTGTCAGCGTACAGTTCCTCCGCCACAGGCCGCAGTAAAACAACCGGTACCCCTTCTTTTTGAGCGGCCCCTATCTTGTTCAAAAAACCGCCTTCGTCCCCCGAATCTTTCGTTACCATCCACGAAGCGCCGATCTCCCGCAGCAAAGAACGGTTAAAGTCTTCGGAAAAGGGACCCTGCATACAGAGTATGTTCTTTGCGGGGAATCCCAGGGCGCGGCACTTGCGGATGCTTTCTTCCATAGGCAGTATCCGGGGGAATACCCGGTTCCGCAGATCTTCCGCCCCAAAAGCTTCAAGCCCCTTGCTCCCCGTGGTAAGGAGTATCCTTCCCTCCCGGCCCCGTAAAAATTCCGCGGCATCCTCCATGGAATCCACACATTCCACGTAAGGCGTGCCGTCTCCCCCGCCGGCCGCGGCGGCCTCCGCGCTTGGTTTCCGCCCGATTCTAAGATACCCGCAGCCGGCCCTGTCGCAGGCCGCCCGGATGTTCCGGCTCACCTCCACCGCGTGGGGGTGGGTACAGTCAACCGCGTAGGACGGTTTATGGCGCAGCATTTCCCGGTACATCGCCTCGGCATCAAGTCTGCCGGAACGGAACCGGATCTCCGCGCCGCGAGGAGAAAGCCCCTGCGCCTCCTGTGCGGAAACGCAGGCTTCCCGCAACAGGGATACCCCGTATTCGGTAGCGGTAAAAACAAACATAGAAAAGGGGACCTGCGCCGTGCTTTTGAATTTCTCGATAAACAGTCTGCCTTCGGTGGTACCGGCAAAAACAAAAAGTCTAAGAGCGGAGCTTCCCGCGGCCCCGCCGGACTCAGGCGCAGGTTCGGCGGCAAGCTCCGGGGCTTCCCCACCGGATCGCCATTCGTAGCCCCGGGGAGTTACCATCTTTCCATCAACACAAAAGGTTTCCGAATTCCCGATGAACAAGGTGGTCATCATATCCGCCTCGTAAGCGCGGAGCGTTTCAAGGTCCGTTAGAAATACCCGCTCCCCTTCCCTGCCCGCGTTTTTTACTACACCACAAACCGTCTCGGCCTTCCGGTATTGCAGCATAATGTCACAGGCTTTAGCAAGATTGTCCCGCCGGTTTTTGCTTGCGGGATTGTAGAGGCAGATGGGGAAGCCGCTTTTAGCCGCGGCGGCAAGCCGCGCCTCCACCGTTTCCGGCGGGGTCAGCAGATCGCTCAGGCTGATTACCGCGAAATCGCCGGAGAGCGGGGAACCCAGCAGGGCCGCCCCCGACAGCGCGGCCGTTATACCCGGTATGACCTGGACCTTCACCGGCGGATATTCAGGGGCCAACTCGTATACCAAAGAAGCCATGCCGTATACGCCGGCATCACCGCTGCACACCAGGGCAACGTTACGTCCCCCCGCGGCTTTAGCCAGGGCCATCCGGCACCGGTCAATTTCTTTCCGCATCGGAGTTGAAAACTGTTCCTTCCCTTTAATCAATGCTTGTATCAGATCAAGGTACAGAGGATAGCCGATGATCACATCAGAATAATCCAGGGCATCCCGCGCTTCCCGGGTTAGATATTTTTCATCTCCCGGCCCAATGCCGATTACAGAAAGCTGCATAGTGGATAGATATAATACATCCCTCAGTACCTGTCAACACATACGCCGGGGCCGGCGCATGGGTGATAGCCGGATAGCGCCTGAGGAAAAGCTATGATACTCTTTATACAAGAGGGTTGTTCCATGAAAAAACCTGTTCTCCTGGTGGTCAGTTTTGGTACCAGTTTTAACGATTCCCGGGAAAGAACCATCGGCGCCATTGAAAGGGCTTTGGCCGCCGCGTTTCCCGGTTATGAACAGCGCCGGGCCTTTAGCAGCCGGATCATCGTCGCCAAGCTCTTGAAAAGGGATGGAATCAAGATCGACACGGTGGAAGAGGCCATGCAACGCCTTGTTTCCGACGGTGTTACGGAACTGTTGGTACAGCCGACCTATGTGATGAGGGGGGAAGAATATGAAAGCCTTATTGCGGATGTCAAAGCCTTTGAAAAAAAGTTTAGCCGCATAACATACGGTCTACCCTTGCTTGTTACGGATACCGATTACGATGAAGTCATTGACACCATCACCGCTGAAACCGCCGGATACGCCAAGGATCATAGCGCCCTGGTGTTTATGGGCCACGGTACTAAACATGCGGCAAACGCCGTCTACGCTAAGCTGTACCACCGGATCAAAGCCAGGGGCATATCACGTTATTACATCGGTACTGTGGATACAGCTCCTTCTCTGGAGGATGTTATTGAGGAGCTAGAGAAGACCGTAACCCGGGTCGTCTTATTCCCCCTGATGATTGTGGCAGGGGATCATGCCGGCAAGGACATGGCCGGGGACGAACCCGATTCCTGGAAAAGCGTCCTGAAAAGCCGGGGCTATGAGGTAATTCCCGTTCTAAAAGGGCTGGGCGAATACCCCGGCATTCAGAAAATATTTGTCCGCCACGCGGCTATGCCCCTTTAGCTGCGTCCGTTTTATTTGAAAATTCCCGTACCGCTTCGTAGAGTTCCAGCACTTTTTCTACCATCCGCGGAGAATACCGCAGGAACAGCGCGGTAGGTACAATACGGATAAATTTCTCCCTCCCCGCCCTGGTTTGGGCTATTGCCGGCGCGGCGGCAATAAGGTCCTCCGGGGTCCTGAAGGAAATAGCGCCAAAGAGGAAATCCGGGTCCGCCGCAAGGATATATTCCGGTGAAAGAATGGGTTCGGCAATGTCCAGCCCGGCGGCGATATTCTCCACCCCCATGATGCGGAGGATCTCTCCCGGCAGGGTATCCCCGGTATAGGCCATGATGGGGTTGGCGGCGTAGAGGAAGGCCCCTTTGAGGCCCAGGGGACGTTCCGCCAGTTCCGCCGTAATCGTGTCGAGCTGGGCCCGTTTTTCCGCAACCACGCTTGCCGCCGCTTCTTCCCGGCCCGTAAGGAGCCCCATAAGGAGGGTATTGTTAAAAATATCCTCAATGTGGTACCCGCGGTGAATAATCACCTGGTAACCCCGGCGGTGGAAATCCTCTGCCAGCGAAACGCTCATGGAATTCCCGATGATAAGATCCGGTTCCAGGGAGACGATCAGCTCCACATTGGGCCGGGCCTGATTGCCGACCGTAGGGAGGAGTACGGTTTTTTCTTCGGGCCAGGCAAGGTCCCTGCCCTCGGAGATCGCCAGAATGGAATCTTCCGCGCCGATTATGTACAGGGTTTCTACCGCTCCTGGGGAGATCACGATGATCCGGCGGTACCGGGTGAGGGGAATGGAATTGCCCGCCCCATCGGTAATCCTGTCCCCCTCCGGCCCTGGTACCCTGTTCCAGTACAGGTCTTTTGGCGCGGAATCCTTGGACGCTTCCCTGCCGGGGCAGGAACAAAGCAAGGACAGGAGCGGCGCGAGAAAAAGGAACACTATGAGCTTTTCCCAAAACTCGGTTAGTTTTGGGAAAAGCTTCCGAAAAAGCGGTCTGAAGCCCGCTTTTTCATATAAATCTAAGGTTGCTTTCCCAAAAGCTGAAGTTTTGGGAAAGCCTTCTATTTTTTTGTTAATTTCAGATCCTCCGTTTATTTGATGGCGCGCCGGGGCAGCACGATGGGTTTATCATCTTCACCCTTGAATACGAGGGCCCGAATGCCGTAAATGTCCTCTAGCACCTGTTCCGTAAGAACCACACGGGGATTGCCCTGGCAGTAGACCTTTCCGTTTTTAAGAAAGATGACCCGGTCGCAGTACTGGGAGGCAAGGTTGAGATCGTGGAATACGGCCACAACGATTTTCCCCTCTTCATCCACCTTCCGCCGGATAAGCTCCATTATTTCGATGCTGTGGTTAAGATCAAGGCCGGCGGTTACCTCGTCCAGTAAAAACACCTCCCCCTCCTGGACCAGACAGCGGCCGATAATCACCTTCTGTAATTCCCCGCCGGAAAGCCTGGTAACGTCCCTGTCCGCCAGTCCTTCAATACTCAGGGCCGAAAGCACCTCCTCAACTTTCCGGAGATCCTCTGTGTCATAGCCCGCCCAGTGGGAACGCAGATGGGGCAGCCTGCCCATAAGGATGAGCTCCCGTACCAGGAGGGGCATGGCCAATCCCGGACGCTGGGGAACAAAGGCGAGAAACCGGGAACTATCTTCCGGGCCAAGGCCTTCCGGCAGCCCCGAAAAAACGATCCTGCCCTTCTGCGGTTTCAGATAGCCCAGGAGATTTTTGAGCAGCGTCGTTTTGCCGGAGCCGTTGGGCCCTAACAGTCCCAGGAATTCGCCGGAATGTAGGGAAAGGGAAATCTCCCTGAGTACCTTCCGCCCGTGGTAGGCAAACCGGAGATCCTGAACATCAATATTCAAGGGCCTCTCCTTTCCTGCTGTGGACTGCCAGGGAAAGAAAAAGAGGAGCGCCAAAGATGGCGGTTACTACCCCGATGGGGATCTCCACCGGGGCGATAAGGGTCCGGGCAAGAATATCGGCAAAGAGCAGGAACACAGCCCCGGCATAGGCGGCCAGGGGAATGAGACGGCTGTGGCTGGCGCCTGTCAGGGCCCGCATGGCATGGGGCACGATAAGACCAACAAATCCTATCATTCCCGTAAAGGCCACGGAAAAGGCGGCCATAAGGCTTACCGCCAGGAGTAGTCCCCGTTTCAGGCGGCCCACATCAAGCCCCAGGGAATGGGCTTCCTCATCGTCAAGGAGCAGCGCGTCAATGTCATGACGGTGGTACAAAAAATAAACCATCCCCAGCGCGAAGGGGACCAACAACAACGCGATCCGCCCCCAGGTCGCCGAGCCCAGGTAGCCCATGGTCCAGATAACAATACGGTAAGAATCCTGGCCGGTCAGGTACATGCCAAACGAGGTAAGGGCACTCAGAAAGGCGCTGACCGCTACACCGATGATGAGGAGCAGGGAGGTGTCGGCTCTGCCCCGCCTGAGGGAAAACCGGGAAACAAGAAAGGCTGTCCCCGAAGCGCTGAAAAATGAGAAAAGCCCGTAGTAGAAATCCGGCAGCTTTAATAGAAAGGCGAACACTGCCCCGGCAACGGCGCCGGCGCTGACGCCGATAATATACGGGTCCGCCAGAGGATTGCGGAACACCGCCTGGGAGATAGTTCCCCCGGCGGAAAGCATCATCCCCGCAAGAAGGGCCATGACGATCCGCGGCAGTCTGAACTCCCAGATGATCCGGGCCAAAGGGCTATTCCCTTCTTGCCCCAGAAGAATTCTGACTATGACTCCGGGAGGGATACTGACGCTTCCGGAAAGGAGGGCGACGCTACCGAGGGCTATTAAAAGGGCCGTTAGCGCCAGGACTGCGGCGGCTCCCTTCCGGCCGGCCTTCAACGCGCCCCTTTGTTTGTTCCGGGGCACAGGCTGGTGATGTAACAAAGGTTCCATTGGCCCCTCAGCCTAATGGGCAAAAACGGTATTGTCAATTGAACCTAAGCACATAGTCAGGGCCCCTTGACAAAAAGATTCAAAAAATTTATGCTCTCCCTCACTGGGGAAGCAGGGTGAAATTCCCTCGCAAGTGCGTTACCGTTACAGCCGGGTTACCAGAGTCATATTTTTTGCGCATACCGGAAAATATGAGAATGGCGGTTCGGCTCTCCGTGAACCTCTCATGATCATATATTTTTGTCTGCGTGGTATGACTTATTATGATGAGAGGTCATGTATGAAGTGCCTTAGTAGGAGAGCTCCGCGCTTTTTACGGAAATTGCCCGCGTTGTTGTTGTGCGCCGGCAGTGTATTAGTTGCTCCGACCCTTTGGGCCGGCGGGACACGGGCATCCGGGGATCGGCCGGCTACGGGGGCAGCTCCTGCCGTGGAACGCGCCGCCGGGGACCATTATCCGGTAACCATTACCAACTTTAACTACGCAAAAGAACCGGTACAGATGGTTTTTACCCAAGCGCCGGAGCGGGTTGTCGCGGTCTATCAAAATTCAATAGAAACCCTGCTGGCATTGGGCCTTGAGGATCGAATCATCGCCGCCGCGGGCCTTGACCACGAGGTAAAGCCGGAATTTGCCGCGGCCTTTGCCAAGGTCGATTACCTTGCCAATTCTGCGCCGAGCAAGGAACGGGTGGTCATGCTGCAGCCCGACTTCATTCTAAGCTGGTACTCAATATTCAACGAAAGCAGGCTGGGGGAAGTTGACTATTGGCATTCCCGGGGGACCAATACTTTTATTGCCGCAAACAGCGGGGTTTCTACCAATATCAGCCTTGAAACCGAATATCAGGACATTCTGACCCTCGGTACCATTTTCAATGTTGAAGAAAGAGCCGAGGCTATCGTAAACGAAATGCGGGCCGAAGTTGATAAGGCCGCCGCTTACGCCCAGGGGGGCGCAAAAAAGCGGGTGCTGATCATGGAAACCCAGAGCAACGGCCTGCGCATATACGGGCGAAACGCCTTAGGGGGGGACATGGCCACAAAGCTGGGGGCGGATGTTATCATGGAATCGGGGGTCATATCCTCGGAGGCCCTGATAGAGATCAATCCCGACTGTATCTTTATCGTTTATTTCGGTTTAAGCACTGACAAGCAGACCGCCGATGCCGCGGTGGAACAGATTGCCGGTAATCCCGCTTATGCAAGTCTGTCCGCGATTAAAAACGGGAACATCTTCCCCATCCCCTTAGGGGAGATGTACTGCAGCGGAATACGCACCCTTGACGGGATTATTACGTTGGCAAAGGGGATGTACCCTGAATTGTACCGGTAACTACCGCAATGCCAGTTACCCCAATTCAAAAAACAGTGATCCGGGGAACACCCGCGTATCTGGGTGTTTCCCTGGTATTAGTTATAGTGTTCGTTTTATCGATCCTCGCGGCGGTAACCATCGGTGCGGTACATATTCCGATCCGGGACGTGTACAGGGTTATTGTATACAGGATATTCCGCTTTGATGCCTTTAGCGCGTCGGCGGCGGGACCGGTACACGATATCGTATGGTTGATACGGCTTCCCCGGATTATGCTTGCGGCCGCGGTAGGGGCGGGATTATCGGTGTGCGGGATCGTCATGCAGGCGATTGTAAAGAATCCCCTGGCGGATCCCTATATCATCGGTATTTCCTCCGGGGCATCCCTCGGCGCGACTCTGGCGATCCTTTTAGGAATCGGCGCTTCATTGGGCGGCGGCTACGTCGGCATTGTCGCGGCGGCGGGGGCTTTTCTGGTTTCGCTGCTGGTGATGACCGTGGCAAATATCGGTTCCCGGGCAAGTTCCATAAAATTGCTCCTGGCCGGGATCGCGATTGGTTCGGCATGCTCGGCGTTTTCCGGGTTTATCACCTTTATCACCGACGACCGGCAGGGGATACAGCGCATTACCTACTGGTTAATGGGCAGCGTGGCCGCGGCGAACTGGGCTTCAAACCGGATTATCTATGCCGTGGTCATCTGCGGTACCCTGTTTTTCGCCACCCAATACCGGACGCTGAATTTAATGCTCCTGGGGGACGAGGTTTCCATCACCCTGGGTACG
>JAITQR010000203.1 GCA_031288815.1 Treponema sp. | reverse complement strand
GAACTTATCATGGAAAAGGTGGTTCACGCCGGTTTTGATACCCTGGAGAAGCTCCGCTCAGCCGGGGCGGATGAACTGGCCGCGGTCTACGGCCTGGGGGAAATAACCGCCCGGACTATTTACGAGGGCCTCAGGGAAATTGCCGGTGAAATCGACGCGGTGCTTGCCCAGGGGCTCGTTTCCATCGCCCCGCCCCCCGCCGCGGAGACCCAGCCCTTCAGGGGCCGCAGTTTCTGTTTTACCGGGGAACTGACAAGTATGAAACGTAATCAGGCGGAAGAAAAAGTCAGGGCTCTGGGGGGAAGCGCCAAATCGTCGGTGGTAAAGGATCTTTCCTTCCTGGTGACCAACGATCCCGAATCGGGGTCGGCGAAGAATGTCAAAGCCCGCGGCTTGGGGATACCTATTATCAACGAGGAGCGGTTTTTGGAATTCCTGGCGAACCCCGGGCTGGCGCAAAAAAAGCCCCCTCCTGATGAGGGGGCGGTTTAGGGCGGCTAAAGCCTTAAGAGCTTGTTGCGCTTGGCGCATAAAACCCAAAAAAACCGCCTAAAAGGCGATTTTTTACCCCGCAAACTCCGAAAGCAACTCGTAAATCGTGGTTTTTGCCCAGGCCGCCTGAGCAAAAACCTACAGGCCCACGGGCTGCTAGGGCGCTATATACTTCGCGGCCCGTTCTTCCCGGATAACCTGAGCTCCCGAACTGATCCAGTCGGCGATCCCCGCGTCCCAGATCCGGTCAAACTGTCCCGGCGGGCAGGTAATCGATTCGGCCATCAGGACATCCCCCTTGTCCTGGAGAGTTCTTACATAGGGCCCCGCGGCGGTGAGGGTTACCGGAATTACCGGCATGGGACGGGCGTTTTTCATGGCCACCTGATCGGCCAGGATGATAAGCTGGGGATCCACCGTATAGGAATTGGCAAGACCCAAAACCGTTTTTTCCGGCGTATCCAGCTCAAGACCGTTACTGATGATAACGTAGTCGATGTTCTGGGGGCCGAACTGGGTCCAGAGGCTGCCTGTGGGAACCGTTACAGCCTTGGGAACTCCGTTCACCAGTTCATGGGTAACCCCTTGGGGCCCAATCTGGAGGAATATGCGGTTATCGTATTTTGCCATCCAGTTGAGGTAGCGCATAGCCGCCTCGGGATACTTGGACGCGGCGGGAATGAAGATATACATACCCGCGGCGTCATAGGAATACTTGGTTACCTTTCCCGATGAATCGGTAAAGGGATCAACCGGTACAATTTCCGCGCCGGGCACGTTGGTCTGACAGTCCTGCAGGATACTGGGACTGCCCCGATAGGGGGCGTCATAATTCCCTGACCAGGCCCCGACAACTCCGCTTCTTGCCAAATCGTCAATAATGTTATCCGTGGCGTGGAGGGGGAAATCCCGGAAGAGGAGCCCCTCGTTGTACATCTTGTTCAGCATCTTTACCCCTTCCTTGTAACCCGGAAGCAGGAAGGCACGATCCGCCACGGTGTTGATCCAACGATCCTTGTCGTTCAGGTTCCGGTCGATAAAAGATTCCGCCAGATTCGCCGCCCGGATCACGATGTTTTTGGAGGAAACGTAGGGAATAACCTTATCCTTCCCAACCTTGCCGGGATCCTGGTTTTTAAAGGCCGCCAGGGCGTCGTAGAATTCCTGCATGGTCGAGGGGAGAGGCAGGCCCAGTTTGTCCAGCCAGTCCTTGCGGATAAAAGTGCTGTAACGGCCCTGGAAAATCCTCCGGGCGGGGAAGTAATACATCTTCTTGGTGGTCTTGTCTTGGTTCCGGTAGATAAGACTCTGGCCTTTCAGCATGGGATCGGGGCCCAGGAAGGCTTTGAGATCGGGCATAAGGGCTTCCACCCGGGGCGCCATATCGTAAAGCCCCCCTAAGTCCCTGAAGTTATTGATCAGTTCCGTGTTGTAGGTAAAACAGATGTCCGGCGCGTTTCCCGCCGCCATAAGGTTATTCAACGCGGGAACTTCGTCGCTACGGGGTACGGAAACAAAGGTAATTTTTATGTTTTCATCTTCCAGCAGCTTCTTTTGAATCCAGTCCGTCCAGTTGTTCTTTGTCGCGTCTACCCCGGTTCCCCGGTCAAAGACCTCAACGCTAATCTCCGCCGTGCCGCCGCTTGTCTGGCCGCCTTTCTGTCCTGAGCCGCCGGCAAAAACCACGACCCCGGCCAGGGCCGCAAAGACAGCAAACATCAATACCCTTTTCATAATCGTCCTCCTGAAGTATTAAAACTCGACCGCCCGAATACCGCGTAAAACCGGTTTCGGACGGACGGTTGAAGCCGAATCAAAGACAAACGCGCGAAGCGCAACAAACTCCCGGCGGGATCAGGGTTCGATGAATTTCTCCTCCCGTTCCTTTCTGACAATTTCGGCGCCCGCGGCAAGCCAGTTTTGGATACCCGCGTCCCATACCCGGTCAAACTGAGCCGGGGAACAGGTAATCGATTCAATCATAAGGACATCGCCCGCGTCTATCAGGGTCTGCTGCACCCTGCCGGCTTCGGAAAGAACCACCGGAATAACCGGCAAAGGCCGGGCGTTCTTCAGGGACAGTTCGTAGGCGTCGTAGATAAGCTGGGGATCCACGTTATACGAATTGGCCAGGGCCTGCATATTTTTCGCGGGATCGCCCAGTTCAAGCCCGTTGATAGAGATGGTGTAGTCGATGTTTTGGGGGCTGTTCTGAATCCAGAGGCCCGGGGCGGGTTTCACCTTGGGAACCCCGTCCACCATGTCCCAGGCTATCCCCTCGGGCCCAAGCTGGAGGAAGCTGGTGTTTTCAAACCGGGAGAGCCAGTTGATATAGCGCATGGCGGACTCCGGGTACTTGGCGGTCTTGGGGATGAAGAAGTAAACCCCCGCCGCGTCGTAAGCGTATTTGACGGTCTTGCCCGAAGGGTGGTGGAAGGGATCGATGACCACAAAGAGCCCGCCGGGTACGTTCTGTTCCAGATCCCGCTGAACCCCGGGGCTGTCGCGGTAAAGGTGATCGTAGTTATGCTGATAGGAGCCCACGACGCCGCTTTTGAGGCGGGCGAAAGGCTCGTCATCCGAGCGGTGGAGGGGGAAGTCCTTGTCGATCAGGCCCTCGTTGTACATCTTGTTGAGAAATCGGACGCCTTCCTTGTAACCGGGGAGGAGGAAGGAACGGTCAACCACCGTATTCACCCACTCTTCCTCTATGCTGAGGTTGGGATCGATAAAGGATTCCAGCAGATTCCCGAAATTCCACCGGGCGCCGATAGAAGATGTCATGGGAATTACCCGATCCCTGCCGATCCCGCCGGGGTCTCTTTGCTTAAAGGCAACCATGGCCTCGTAGAATTCCTGGGTGGTCTGGGGCAGGCCAAGGCCCAGCTTGTCCAGCCAGTCCTTGCGGATAAAGGTATTGAGCCGCGCCGTGTTCATACGCCGGGCGGGAATGGAATAGACCGCGCCTGTCGCCGCCTCCCGGGATCTCAGGATAAAGCGCCGGCCCGGCAGCATGGGATCTTCGCCCAGGAACGCGTCAAGATCCGGCATAAGACGATCGATATTGGG
>JAITQR010000200.1 GCA_031288815.1 Treponema sp. | reverse complement strand
CAGCCCAAAACGTTGTATTTATTGGTCTGGGCAATTTTCAGCTTGTCAACCTTGGTGTAATGCCGCATAAGTATCCTGTTTTTCCGGAAAGGCTTCTACTCTCCCAACTCCACCGCCAGACAGTTTACATAGGGGGTAGGCATCCGGGGAGGCAGTTTTACCGTAAGGACGCCGAAATTCTGCTTCCACTCCAGGGGCCCGCTTCCCAGAAGTTTGACGGAGACAACCCTCTCTTCAGGAGTAAAACTGCGGATCACCGCCACGCTGTTTTCCCGGGCAGACGTCTTCATCATAAAAGCATAAACCGTTTTGCCCCGGGAGGTAAAACGGAAATCCGTTTCGTTCCACCTGACCGCTTCTTCCTTGAAGCCTTCGATAAGGACGCTGGAATAACCTTCCCCCGAAACCCTCCAGGGCCTTGTCCCGTAAACACCCTCGCCGCATACCGGAATCCAGGAGGCCAGCTCCTGAAGGATATACCGGGTTTCATCGTCTATCGATCCGTCCGGGCGCTGAAGGATGTTGAGGAGCATGGTTCCGTTCTTGGCGATAATATCAATAAGCATTTCGATGATGTGGCCGGGTTGTTTGAATTTTTGGCGGACATCGTAGAACCAGTTGCCGATACAGGTGTCGGTCTGCCAGGGTTCGGGGTTTATCTCCGGCAGCTGGCTCTTTTCAATATCCAGAACTCCCACCCGGTAAATTTCGGGCCGCCGGTCTTTCTGGTTATACACCGCCCGGTTTTCCCCGTGGGTTTCGATAGACTTGTTGTACAGATAGCTTACCGCCTCAAGCCCCCATTGGTAACCGGGATCGGTCTCCGGGGCGGTATAACCACCCGATCCCCGGAAACCAAAGGGCAGACCCCCGTCGGAGTAAAGGAGATCCGGGGTGTAAAGATCGATAAGTTCCTTTATCACCGAAAGCCAATAGGCATGGTACCGGGGATTCCGGGTATACCATTCCTTAACCCTGCTCATGTCTTCATCTTTGGTGTAGTGTTCGTAGTTGTCCAGGTAAAAATCCCGGTATTCCGGATCGTTGCCGTCATAGGGAAGGCCGGCGTAGGGGCCGTACTTATCGGCGCCCTTGTTCACGTTCCACCAGGAGAAAGTAGCCCCCAGGTGTTCGGTAAGACCGAAGGGGAGGTGAAAATTATCCGCCGCCTTCTTCCAGAGGCCGCAGATATCCTTTTCGGGACCGATCCGGGCAGCGTTGAAGCGGTTGAGTTTTGAGGGAAAGTTGAAAAAATGATCATGGTGCATAGCCTGGGCGACAAAATACCGGGCTCCCGCCTTGCGGTAGAGATCCATAAGGGCCTCGGGCTCAAACTTTTCGGCTTTCCAGAGACGGACCAGATCCTTGTATCCGAACCGGGAAGGATGCCCGTAATGGCGCAGATGGTAAAGGTACTGAGGGCTGCCTTCCAGATACATGTGCCGGGCGTACCAATCCCCGTACATGGGGACGCTTTGAGGCCCCCAGTGGCTCCAAAACCCCAGCTTCGCGTCCCGAAACCAGTCGGGGCAGCGGTAAGCCCGCAGAGATTCAAAGTTGGCTTCGAATTTGTTCATTTTTCGTCTCTTCCTCCGGTGATAATTGAATGCCTAATCGAACAGCGATCCGTCAAATTCCAGCTTGATTACCAGGGGTTCGTCAAGGAGCGCCGTGGTCGGCAGGCCGCGCAGCCTGAGAAAAGCCCTGTCTTCCTCATGAAAGTGAGGGGTTTTATCAACTACCGCGTCAACCCGCTCCCCGTTGTTCAGCAGGGTCGCCCTGACAGGCTGTACCGTAAAAGGATACAAGGATACGGAATTGGTTGCCAGATCTTCATAGGCATGAACGTAGATGATGTTTTTCCGGCGGGTAAGAAGCACCTTGTCGATCATGCCGCTCTTGGCATGATCGGTGATCATGGAAGTAGCCGGATAGGTATCGGGGGCGAAGGCTTCCTTTACCTTGCGGTACCACTGGCCGATGCGTTTCAGGGAAGCTGCATCCCGTTCATCAAAGGTTCCGTCGGCTTTGGGGCCCACGTTAAGGAGATAGTTGCCCCCCATGGCCATAATCTTATCCATGCTCTGCATCAGGTACTTGGGGTTGTAATAATCCTCGTTGATCCGGTACCCCCAGCTTTCCCGGCCCAGGGACTGGTTCGCCTCGGTATGCCGGGGGAATACCATTCCCTGGGATGCGTTCCTGTCCGGCGTATCGTAATCCCGTTCCGGGGTGGCGTAATCCCCATTATCCGGCCCCCGGTTGTTGATTACCATGGAGGGCTGAAGTTTCCGCATGCGATCGTTAAATTCCCGGTTGTTGTAGTCAAGGATATTCAGATCCCAGAAGAGCTGGGCGATTTCCCCGTAGCTGGTACATAATTCGGTAACCTGGTTTTCCATGTACGCAAAATACCTGTCATAATCCGGTTCATCGGTGGAACGGTTCCCCCATAGTTCGTGATGCCGCCCCCGGTTAGGACAATGCGGATGATGCCAGTCGGGAATTGAATAGTAGACGCCCATTTTAAACCCCTGCCGCCCTGCCGCATCCGCAATCATCCTAATCACATCTTTCCTGTACGGCGTATGCATGATACTGTAATCCGTATATTTGGTGTCGAACATACAGAATCCGTCATGATGTTTGGCGGTAACGGTGACGTATTCCATGCCGATGCTTTTCGCGAGGTCGAGCCACTGGTCAGGATCAAATTTAACCGGGTTGAATTGATGTATAAGGGCCTCATACTCGCTGCGGCGCATTTTTCCCCGCCACAATACCTGTTCATGCCAGGCGGGAATCGCAAAAAGCCCCCAGTGGATAAACAGGCCAAAACGTCTCTGATTAAACCAGTCCCGCTCATCATGGAAACGGAATTTATTGATCATGCCGGCCGTCTCATTTTACATATTTCTGCATGATGCTTACCGCTTCTTTTGAATTGAGGCGATCAAGTTCGGCAAGGTACGCGTTCCACGCGGCGTTATTGTTGATGTCCCGTATTCCGGTAATAAACTCTACAATGGCCTGTTCCTTAAAGGGATTAAGCACCGCGTTAATATCGGCTACCCGGGTATTATCGGCGGTATTCATGAGGAAGGGCGGAATAAAGAGGCTCTGGGGCATGGCATACTTTGAGGCTTCCGTGGCGGTAACGTACCACATAAATTCAGGATACGAAGCATTCGCCAGGAGGGGAGCCTTTAAAGACTTGTCGCCGGTGGCCAGATATTTCTTGGCCATTTCGGCGCCTTCCACTTGCTGGCCCAAACGGAATTTGGTGTTTCCGATCCAGGGGCTATAGCCGTTCCACGAAGCGTTGACAGGCTGGGTGCCGAGGTTTACCAGCCTTTTATATAAAGCCGGCCCGCCGGTAAAGGACAGGGCGCCCGGATCAGGATCGTTCCAGGCGATGCCTTTGGGACCTTCGCTGGCATTTCTCGACACTTCAATATCCACAAGGTAGTTGTAGAGGGCTATGGCCAATTCCGGATCCTTGCATTTATCCGTAATGTAGTACATCGGGCCTATTATTCCCCAGGGGT
Source organism: Treponema sp. (assembly GCA_031288815.1). The sequence goes on along the minus strand of JAITQR010000200.1, from coordinate 9,506 downwards.
CCCGGCTGGAAGCGTAGCGCTGGCCGGAAGCTGTCTTTAAAGGGGGAAGATAGAAAAAATCCATATAGCGGTCACTGGGCTGGAGGGTAACGTTATTAACCCATGTTGCTCCCAAAACAGCCGTGATTGGCTCGGCGTTCCTTGCCACCGCCGCCAGTTGATCGGCGGTCATGGAAAATGCGTCTTCCGCAATCAGCCCTTCTTTGTAGAGGCCGGCAAGGTAACTCAAGGCGGCGCGGAAATTGTCGTCCCGGTACTGTTCAACTATTTTACGGCTGTTATCCAGGGCAAGACCGAAGTAGCTGTCGGTTTTTACAAAGGGCATAAAAGCCTTCGTTATATAGGTTATGAAATTCTGCAGATCGTTTTTCCCAAAGACAATACCCAATTCGTCATTTTTACCGTTGCCGTTTAAGTCATGGTTCTTTACATACCGCAAATATTCGGCAAGTTCATCCGTCGTTTCCGGCGCCTTTAGGCCGTTATCCCTAATCCAGGGCAGGAAGTACCATACCCGGCCCGCGTTATAGGTGCAATGAAGGCAATCGTTTACCCAGGGCAGGGCATACAGTTTTCCGTCGGTTCCCCGGACCTTCTCGTTGATTGCGGGAAATTCATCAAAGGCCGCCTTTATATTCGGGTAGCTCATAATATCATAATCATCCATGGGGATCAGTATGCCCTGGGAAGCGTAATAGTTCATGTCAATGCTCGCATACCGGGCGCATATAATATCCGGGTAGGTGCCCGCGTTGAGCATAACATTGAGCCGCTCCACCGCATCGGCGCCGCTTGTAGCGGTAATTTCCAGTTGAACGCCGGTTTCATCAACAATTTTTTTTGTAAAAGCGTTGTCCTTGTAATCCAAACTCGTTACTACATCGCTGATGACCCCCGGTACAAACATGGTTAAGACAGGCTTATTGAGCGCCAGGGGCAGGGAACCCTTGGCGCCTACCCGGCTGGTGCCGGATGAGGATGATTGTTGGGCTCTGTTTCCGCCCGCGAAAACGGAAACCGCCATTGCCAAACCCACGAGAATCGCCATGATCTTTTTCATTCTTGTCCTCCTGTCAATTATCATGTATCGCATAAAGCGACCATTCACAAAATTGTTTTAAGAGAGCCCCGGATTACTCTTTAAGCGATCCGATCATCATACCCCTGATAAAGTACTTCTGTATAAAAGGATAAAGGAGCATCATAGGCAGGGCTCCAACCACCAATACCGCGTACCGCAACTGCTGCATAATATTCTGTTTGTTTGCTACCTGTTCCGGATCCATGACTGCGACTATTTCCGGGGGGGCCGATGCGATAAACAGTATATCCCGAAGAACCATCTGAAAATTGTAAGTCTTTGGATTAGAAAGGTACAACATGCCGCTGAAATAACTGTTCCAAATACCTACCGCGTTAAAAAGGACTATGACGGCGATAACCGGCACGGACAGGGGAAGGGCAATGGTAGTGAAGAAACGAATATCCCGGCAGCCGTCAATATGGGCGGCGTCCAGCAGCCCGTCGGGCAGGGATGTCTGAAACCAGGTTTTTACAATAATCATATTGTAACAGGAGAAGCCCGCCCCTATTATCAGCGCCCACCGGGAACCGATAAGATGAAGATCCCGCATAAGCAAATAACTGGGAATAAGACCGCCGGAAAAGAACATGGTAACCACAAAAAAGACCTGGAACAGCTTGCGATCCGGCAGATCCCGGCGGGATAGGGGATAAGCCGCAAGGAGAACCAGTGTTACCCCTACCGTAGTCCCCCCGGCTACATACAGAAGGGAATTGAAGAACCCCGTGCGGAGCAGGGCGTGGCTAAGAACACCCCTATAGGCATTAAGAGAAAAATCCGCCGGCCACAGGATTACCCGGCCGTCGAGAATTGCCTGGGTATCGCTGAAGGAACAGCTTATTACGTAAATCAACGGGTAAAGGACCAAAAGCCCCGCCGCGGCAAGCCAACAGGTACAAATAACGTGAAAAGTCCTGTCGGCGGATGAGAGTTTCCCCATAAAGCCCTTTTTGCCCTTCATATTAGAACATACTTTCACCGGTCAGCAGCATAGCTACCCTGTTGACGGTGAGTGTTAGTATTACCCCCACCACGTTCTGGAACAGGCCTATAGCGGTCCCAAAGGAAAAATCGGAGCGGGAAGAGCCCAGGCCGACTTTATACACGTAAGTAGCGATGACTTCCGAAGCACTGATGTTTTGGGGAGACTGGAGGAGGTAAATTTTTTCAAAATTACTTCCCATTATGCCCCCCATGCTTAGAATAAGCATAATAACAATGATTGGCCGTATGGTGGTAAGATCGATGTGCCATATTCGCTGCCAGATCGTTGCCCCGTCAATAATCGCGGCCTCATGCAAAGTAGGATCAACCGCCGCCAGGGTAGAAATGTAGATGATCGCGCCGTATCCCGTGCCTTGCCAGATACCCGACCAAACATATATATGGGGAAATAATACGGCGGAGCCCATAAAATTGATCTCCCGCCGCCCTATGGCCGATAAAAAAATATTGATCCCCCCCGTCCGCATTCCCAAAATTTGAACGATAAGCCCCACCATTATTACCGTGGAGAAAAAATACGGCGCAAAGGTAATCGACTGGACCGTCTTTTTGGCTCTCAGCAGATAGCTGTGATTAACAAAGATAGCCAAAATAATAGGCAGGGGAAATCCGGCAATGAGGCCATAGACGCTCAGGGTAAGGGTGTTCCGCAGAATATTAAAAAAATTAGGCGAGGTTAAGAACCGTTGAAAATGGTAAAGCCCGACCCACGGACTGCCCCATATTCCGGCCCTGGCCTGGTAGTTCTTAAAACCCAGGGTAACCCCATACATGGGTATATAATTAAAAATAAGCACATACACCGCAGGAATAAGGAGAAGCAGGTAGAGATCGCGGCAATTCCAGCGCCGCCGCCAAAACCCGGCCTTTTTTGACACTTTTTCTTGAACTGTCACGGTATCTGCCTTTTCTTAGCTTGCTTAACTAAGGAAGTATAAACCGGGGATAAAAGGCTGTCAACAAATTTTTTTATAATTTTAGGGCTGTTTCAAACCCTCAAATTTTGAACCCCCTCGTTTCTTTAACGAATTCTTCATTCCGGATTTTTCCCCTCCGCTTGTCTAAAGACGCAAACCGGTGTAGCGTTGTATAGAAATGCTGCCCCGCCGAAAACCGATGCTCCGGCGGCTTGCCGCGCTTCGCGTATTTTTCGCGCAAGGGCGGCAAAGTACCAGGCGGGCGGAAACAGGAAGTCGCGGTATGGAAATGACCAGGGAAATGTTGGGATGCCTTAGGGCCTCCATGGCCCACGCCAAGGGGGGAGGGTTCTACGCCAAGCGGTTTGAGGGTATAAGGCCCGAAGATATACAGACCCGGGAAGACTTTGAAAAGATCCCCTTTACCGGCAAGGAGGATCTCCGGGAGGCGTATCCCCTGGGCCTTCAAGCGGTGGAAGAGGAGCGAGTGGTCCGGATCCATTCCTCCTCGGGTACCACCGGTACGCCGGTGATCATCCCCTATACCCGGAAAGACGTGGAGGACTGGGCAATCATGTTCAGCCGTTGCTACCAGACCGCCGGGGTCACGAAGCGGGACCGGGTACACATTACCCCCGGCTACGGGCTTTGGACCGCCGGGATAGGTTTCCAGCTTGGGGCGGAGCGTCTGGGGGCCATGGCCATCCCCATGGGACCGGGAAACACGGATAAACAGATCAAGATGATGATGGATCTCAAGTCCACCGTTCTCTGCGCCACCTCTTCCTATGCCCTGCTTCTGGCGGAAGAGATAGAAAAACGTCGGATAAAAGACAAGGTGTTCCTGAGGAAGGCCCTTATCGGTTCCGAGCGGTGGGGCGAAAAGATGCGGAAACGTATCGCCTTGGAACTGGGGGTAGAGCTGTACGATATCTACGGCCTTACGGAGATCTACGGTCCCGGCATCGGCGTAAGCTGTCCCCGCGAATGCGGTATCCACATGTGGACCGATTACCTTTATTATGAGATCGTCAATCCGAAAACCGGCGCCCAGGTTCTTCCCGGGGAAATAGGCGAACTGGCGATCACTACCCTTCATAAGGAGGGGGCGCCTCTTGTCCGTTACCGGACCCACGATCTTACCCGGGAGCTTCCCGGTTCCTGCCCCTGCGGCAGTCCTTTTCCCCGGATAGACACCCTTATCGGGCGCTCGGATGACATGGTCAAGGTAAAGGGGACTATGATTTTCCCCGGCCAGATAGACGGGCTCCTGGCGTCCGTCCCCGACGTATCGAGTGAATACCAGGTTCAGATTGATCACCTCAACGGCCGGGATATCGTGAACCTCTTTTTTGAGACCCCCCTGGACAGCAGGAACGAAAGAAAAAATCTTGAAAAGATCGTAGAGGAGGCTTTCAAACAAAAGATCGGCCTTACGCCGAAGCCTATCGCCGTGGGAATCGGGGAACTGCCCAGGAGTGAAAAGAAGTCAACCAGAATCTTTGATAACCGTTATTAGCATATTGCGATACAATAGAGTTGTCCGGAAACTTCAGTTTCCGGACAACAGCCGCTTGGCATGCGATGTTGAAAAACGGGCCAATAAGTTGTAAATTGGTATAATGAACGGCCTTATCATTTTGGTTATTTCAGCCGGGGCGCTTGCCGCCGCTTATTTGTTGTACGGCCGTTGTCTCGCGAAGCGGTGGGGGGTTGATCCGGACAGAAAAACACCGGCCGGGGAACTTGAGGATGGTATGGAGTATGTACCTACTTCCCCGGTGGTCTTGTTCGGCCATGAGTTTGCCTCTATCGCCGGAGCGGGGCCTATCAACGGCCCGATTATCGCGGCCATGTTCGGCTGGCTCCCGGTGCTCCTGTGGCTTCTTTTCGGTACGGTGTTCTTTGGGGCGGTTCACGATTTTGCCGCTCTTTACACATCCGTAAGAAACCAGGGCAAATCTATAGGTTATGTGATTGAACTCTACGTTGGTAAAACGGGGAAATGTTTTTTTTTGATCTTTGTGTGGCTTTTTTCGGTACTTATCGCCGCCGCCTTCGCGGACATCGTGGCGGGAACTTTTGCGGGTTTTGGTTCCGGCGGCGAAAGAAACCCTGTCAATGCTTCCGTGGCAAGCGCGTCCTCCCTTTTTATCGCCGCCGCTTTGGGGCTGGGCTTTTTTATCCGTAAACGGAAAGCCTCGGATCTTACCAGCGGGATAATCGCGGTGGATCTCCTCATTCTCTGCATCGTTCTGGGTATTTTCTTTCCCGTCTATCTTCCCAAACAGATATGGTTCTGTCTGGTGTTTGTCTATATTTTTACCGCCTCCGTGATCCCTGTCTGGGCCCTGGGCCAGCCGCGGAACTACCTTAATTCGTTTCTGCTCATCGCCATGATTCTGGCGGCTTTTATCGGCGTGGTGTTTACCAGCCCCCGGATCTCCATCCCCGCCTTTACGGGATTTGAGGTGAACGGCGCTTACCTGTTCCCCAGTCTTTTTATTACCATAGCCTGCGGAGCCATTTCCGGGTTCCACAGCCTGGTAGCCACCGGGGCGGCGTCTAAACAGATCAGTAACGAAAAACACATGCTGCCCATCTCCTACGGTTCCATGCTGGTAGAAACGCTGGTGGCTATTCTTGCCCTTATCGCCGTGGGTTCCCTGGCCCGGAACGGGGTCCTTCCCAGGGAAACGCCGCCGGTCATCTTCGCCACCGCCGTCGCCGGTTTCCTCCATCAGCTGGGACTCCCTAACCAGATATCTTTTGTCATCGTGTCTCTGGCGGTTTCCTCCTTTGTTCTTACCACCCTGGACACGGTAGCCCGCCTTGGGCGGCTGTCGTTCCAGGAACTTTTCCCTCCCCCGGCGGATAAAAAAGCGGGGATTCCGGGGCTTGCCGGCCGGGTTCTGACCAGCAAAGCGGCGGCCGGGTTCTTTACCCTTATCCCCGCCTGTCTTCTGGCGATTACCGGCTATCAGAATATCTGGGCACTCTTTGGGGCGGCCAATCAGCTCTTGGCGGCCCTTACCCTTATCGCCTGCGTCCTGTTCTTCAAAAAAAGCGGGAAGCAGGTGTTTATGCTCTGTATTCCCGCCCTTATCATGCTGGCGGTTACTTTTTCATCCCTTGCCTTGACCATTAAAAGCAAGATAGGGCTTTTATACCGGGGAGTTTTTATCCCTGCCTCCGACGGCCTTCAGCTTACCATCGCCGGGCTGCTTTTCTTCTTGGGGGTTCTGGTCGTATTTTCCTGCGTGGCAAAACTGCGAGGCCGTAAATGACCCTAAAAGACAGGATCTTTCTGCTTTTGACCAGCGGCAAATACACCGGTATGCAGGACGAGGCGAGCATGGACGAGATGATCCGGCTCATTGTCCTTAATATTACCTATACCTTCGCCTCTTTCCTGATAATTTTCATAGGCGTGTCCGACATGCGTTCCGGCATTGTTGATCAGGGCCTTCTGCGGCTTGTTATCGGGTTCCTCATTTTTACCAATCTTTTACTTCTCCGGACCGAGCTTCCCTTTATGGTAGGGGGCATTATTGTTACCGGTATTTTCGGCGTTTTTTGCGGAGTATCGATCTTTACCGTAAGCGAGCTTCACGGCTTTGCCGGCCTGTGGATATATTCCTATCCCCTTATGTCGATCTTTACCCTGGGCCTGCCCCTGGGACTTATCCCCGCCCTGGCCCTCTTCGGGCTTACCGCCGCCGTTGGCTTTATCCCCGGATTCGGGCGCTTTAATTACGCTCTTTCAGAAGCCCTGCTTATCTGCGGCGTATATCTCTTTGTCATGGGCCTTACCCTGGTGTATGAATATGTCCGTTCCGTCAAAGACCGCTGGCTTATCCGGAAAGACAGTTACATGAACCTGATTTTTAAAAACAGTCCGGATATTATCATCATCTTTGATTCCGCCGGAAATCTCGTGTACTGCGCCGATGTCTTTCTCAGGTTGCTCAAGGTAAAAAATTTTGACGCGGTAAGAAAACAGCACTACCGGGACGTGTTTGCCCGTTTTACCAAGCGGGAAAGGTTCAGCGATATTACCGGCCTTTTTGCGGAATCTATCAGCAAGAGAAGTTCTGTGGTTTTCGAGGACGCCATAGATATGGGGAATGACGGGCACCCGCGGAATTACGAGATACACTTTACCCCCATGTACAACAGGGAAGGGATCTATCAGGGCGCCTTTGTCCTGTTCCAGGACATAACGGAAATACTTTCCGCCAAGGAAAAGGCGGAGCAGGCAAGCCGGGCAAAATCCAATTTTCTTGCCAACATGAGCCACGAGATCCGCACTCCCATAAACGCCATTATCGGCATGACCGCTATCGGCAGATCTTCGAAAGAGGAGGAGCGGAAGGATTACTGTCTCAACAAGATAGAGGGAGCCTCAATCCATCTTTTGGGGGTAATAAACGATATCCTAGACATGTCCAAGATCGAAGCCGACAGATTCGAGCTTTCCTATACGGAATTTGAGTTCGGCGCCATGCTGCGCCGGGCCGTCACTGTACTGGAATTCAGACTGGGGGAGAAAAAACAGTGTCTCACGATAAATGAGGAACCGGGTGTTCCCCCGTGTATCGTGACAGACGAGCAGCGGCTTTCACAGGTAATTACGAATCTTCTTACCAACGCGATAAAATTTACACCCGAAGAAGGGGATATTAACGTTACTGTCCGCAGGATTACCGATGACGCGGAGTCTTCCCGGGGCGGCCCCTTTGGAGATATTCCGGCCTGCACGATTGAGATACGGGTAACGGATACGGGGATCGGGATTTCGGAGGAACAGCAGAAGAGGCTCTTCCGGTCTTTCGCCCAGGTGGATTCGAGTATTTCCCGTAAATACGGCGGAACCGGCCTTGGGTTGGTAATTTCAAAAAGAATTGTGGAACTGATGGAGGGGAGCATCCGGATTGAGTCGAGACTCGGCCAGGGCGCCTCGTTCGTTTTTACTGTCCGGGTGGGTATCGGCGAACCGGCTTTGGAAACCGCTTTTCCGGCGGATTCGGCCCAGGGCATCGCCGCCGGGGATGGCGCCGCGGAAACGCCCGATCCCTTCGCGGGCCGCAGGATACTTCTCGCGGAGGATGTGGAGATTAACCGGGAGATCGTGCTGTCGATTCTGGAACCCCTGGGACTTAAAATTGACGAGGCGGAAAACGGGCGGGAGGCTTTTGAAAAATTCGCGGCAAATCCCGATCTTTACGATTTGATCTTCATGGATATCCACATGCCGGAAGTGGACGGCTACGAGGCCGCCCGGCTCATCAGAAAGCTGGATAACCCGTATGCCGGGAAGATTCCCATCATTGCCATGACCGCCAATGTCTTTAAAGAAGACGTGGAGAAATGCCTTGCCACGGGCATGAACGACCATATCGGCAAACCTCTTGATTTTAATAATGTACTAACGCTGCTGCGGAAGTACCTGGGTTCCCGCGAACCGGCCGTGGTCTCCTGATCCATGAATGGGCCGGTTCCAAAACAAACCGGCTTTTTATAAAGGTTAAGTATTCAGTCGCCTGCGGGGGATAGCGAAAATCGGCGGAATGAAGGGGCAGACGCCCCGAAATGAGCCGATTGGGAGCGAAAGGGGGCGGTAGCCCCCTTTGTTAAAGCACCAGAGAACAGGAAAAGTTCTAAAATCGCGCTACGACTGAATAGTTATATAAAAGTTTATACGGAGGCGGGTATGAATGTCGTGGCTTTTAACGGGAGCCCCCATAAGAACGGGGTAGTGTACCATGGGATCCTTGCCATGAAGGAGGAGCTTGAACAGGAGGGCGTCGGGGTGGAGATCCTCCATGTGGGGGCGGAAAAGATCCGGGGTTGTGTGGATTGCCGCAGGTGCCGGGATCTGGGCCGCTGTGTTTTTGACGACGATCCGGTTAATTCCTGCCGGGAGAAGCTCAACGGGGCGGACGGGCTTATCCTGGGTTCCCCGGTTTATTACGGCGGCATAGCCGGCGCCTTTAAGTCCTTTTTGGATCGGCTCTTTTTTCCCGGCACGAAACTGCGTTACAAGGCGGGCGCGGTGGTCGCCTCCCTGAGGCGCTCCGGGGGTATATCAACCTTTCACCAGCTTAACAACTACCTGAATCTTGCCCAGGTGATCATCACCCCTTCGGTTTATTGGGAGGTGATCCATGGGAATACCCCCCAGGAACTGGAGGAAGACCGGGAAGGGCTCCGGATCATGCGGATTACGGGCAGGAACATGGCCTGGCTCCTCAAGGCCATCGCGGCGGGAAAAAGAGAAACCCCCTTGCCGGAGGAGCCGAAGCGGGAATGGACGAATTTTATCCGCTAACGTTTGGCGCTTCCCGCATAAAACCCTCAAAAATCGCCTTTTAGGCGATTTTTTATTCGTAGCGAAGGGTTTAATACCCCGCCCTTTAGGGCGTTCTTAAGGTATTAAACCCTGAGTCTAACCACCACGGGAGAACAACATACCTCGCCCTTCAGGGCGAGGTTGTTGA
>JAITQR010000145.1 GCA_031288815.1 Treponema sp. | reverse complement strand
TCCTGTACCGAGGCATATTCGCCCGAGGTACGGACGCTGTAGTTCTTCGCGCCGTCAACGATGGTTCCGGCTCCCAGTTCAATATTCTGCGCCGCCAGAATTCCGGCGATTCCGGTGATGGTAAGGCCGTAAGCCTCAAGCCGGTTTTGGGAAATTTCCACCCTGACCCGCTGTTCCTGGCCGCCAACGACATTGGTAGAGGCCACGCCGTCAATCTGCTCAAGCCGGTCCTGCACGGCATCAAGGGCGATACGCCGCAGTTCATTCTGCGTCCTGCCGTAACCAGCTTCGGTAGTCCGACCGCCTTCGAGGGTCCTGCCTTTTACCGCGACGCGGAGTATAGGCATTGTGTTGGTATCAAACTGCCTGATTAAAGGGCTGTCCGCCTCATCCGGCAGCCGTCCCCGTACCCGGTCGACACGGTCCCGGACATCGTTTGCCTTCGCGTCAAGATCGGCGCCGTATTCGAACTCCATCACAATAGTGCTTCTTCCCCCGGCGGAGCTTGAAGTAATGCTTGAAAGGCCGCTTAAATTTACCAGCTGGGATTCAAGCGGTTTGGTGACCGCTTTTTCCACGGTTTCCGGCCCCGCGCCCCCGCAGACGGTGGTAAGCGTCAGGATAGGCATATCCACTTCCGGGAACATATCAATGGCAAGACCGGAAACCAGGTACAAGGCCACGATGGCGGTGAGGCCAAAGACGACAATGCCGAGAACCGGACGTTTGACAACATGCCGCGCTATGCTCACGGCCTGCTCCCCAGAATACGTACCGCCGCCCCGTCGCTAAGGAACTGCTGGCCCTGCACGATTACTTTCTCTCCGGCATTAAGCCCGCTCTTTATTTCCGTTTCGCCGTCAACGGTAACGCCGGTGTTTACTTCCCTCATGCTTACCCGGCCGGTTCCTTCGCTGTCTATATCCGAAATGACAAACACCGCCGGGACGCCCCGGTTTTCAACTACCGCGTCCTGCGGAACGGAAACCACGTTTTCATAGCTGCGGGTGTTGAGTTTGATCCGGGCGAACATTCCCGAATTGATACGCCGGTCTTGGCGGACAAAGCGCAGGGTGGTCTTTTTGGTCCGGGAGGCGGGATCTACCACGGGCGAAAGTTTGACGACCTGTGCCCGGAAGATTTCGCCGGGGAAGGCTTCAAGGCGTACTTCCGCCGAAAGGCCCACGCGAAGCTGGCCGATTTCCCGTTCCGGGATCAATACCTCGATTTCCAGTGAAGCGCCCGAGGCGATAGTCAACAGGGCGGTTGAGGTTGAGACTGTGGAACCGACCGATGCCGGATTGGACACCACCACGCCGGAAACCGGGGCGTATACCGGGCTGGGTAAATACTGCGCCCCCGGACGGGAGGGATCCACCTGGGCCAATAGATCTCCTTTGCGTACCCCGGCCCCCAAGGCGACGTTCATAGAGGCTAGTTTCCCCGCCGCCTCCGGTACGATCGTTACCTGCTCCTCGCTGACGATGTTGCCGTTCAATTCGATATACGCCTGGAGGCTGCGGAGTCGGGCGTCTTCGGTCCTGACGGTGAATACGGTGTCGGCCGGGCCGCTTTTTATAGCGCCGGATCTGCCGGGACCGGATGCCGGAGACCGCGCGTTGCGCCGCGCCAGCACTGAAGGGCCAAGAACCAAGCCCGCCGTGACAAGAACCACAAGAATAAACGCCGCGAATTTTTTCATACCACTCTCCTGATTTGGCGCGGCCGACTCGCCGTACAACTAATAACATGAACACTCAAGGGTTCACCCGTTTTCCACATACCTTAAAAACACTAAATAGCGATAACCGGAAGGAAAAGCCATTAACCGGAGATAAAAGTTCCATAACATTTGTTATATTTTGGTTTCTCACTTGCGGCGAAATGAGCCGTAAAATATAATCCGGACAATGCAGGGGAACATTTTAATCATCGAAGACGAGAAAGAACTATCGGATATTGTCGCCGTGTATCTGGGTAAAGAAGGGTTTGAAGTCCGGGCGGTGGAAACCGCCGAAAACGGATTCGCTCTTCTTGAATCGTGGAAACCGGAACTGGTTATTCTGGACATCAACCTTCCCGGCATGGACGGTTTTGAGTTTTTGGAACGGTTCAGGCGGGAAAACACTGTTCCGGTAATGGTTGTTTCAGCCAGGGACGGCGACGAGGATCTTATCGCCGGTCTTAGCGGCGGGGCGGATGAATTTGTTACCAAGCCTTTTTCCCCAAAGGTGCTGACCGCCAGGGTCAGGGCGCTGTTCCGCCGCATCAGGAATATTGAAGGGGTCGAGACCGTCCGGGTCTGCCGGTTTGGTCCTTTTATCCTGGATTATGATTCCCGTATCCTGAAAAAAAGGGATGAGGAGATCCCCCTTTCCGTAAAAGAATACGGCTGCCTCGCTTTTTTAAGCAAGAATCCGGGAAAGCCCCTTTCCCCCGAAACGATTTACGCCGGGGTCTGGAAAAACAACTACGGCGATCTTACCACCGTTGGGGTCCATATTCAGCGGCTGCGGAAAAAAATTGAGGAAGATCCCGCCAATCCGGCTTACCTCGAAACCGTGCGCGGCATGGGCTACCGGCTTAACAGCGCGGAGGAACCGCCGGCCCAGCGGCCGCCGCCCGTAGCGCGGGCGGGGCAGAAATGAAAATACAAACCCAGTTTTATTTATTGATAGCGGGAATCCTTTTGGCGCCTGTCTTTCTGATAATTGTACAGTTTATATACCTTCACGCGGATAACAATCGGGAAGAAATATCCGTATACGAAGATATTATCGCGATGACTGACCATGGAACGGCAGACTCTGCCGGAGACGGACTAGAAACCCCGGTGGATTTTGAAGACCGCGAAATGTTGTCCCGCTTTATATACCGTATAAGCGGATTCGGCGATATCGCGATTTTCGGCGGGGATTTTACCGTTATTTATTCGACTATCCCCCAATTCAGCGCCGGAGAGGCCTCGTCAATAAAAGAAATCATCGCGATGCTTAACCGCGGCGATGACCGCCACGCCTATCTGTTTGAATCTCCCCGGGAGATTGGAAACGCCGGTTATGTTCTTATCAGAAGGGATACTACGCTGCTGCGGCGCCCCTTTGGTAATCTTTTCGCCCCGGTTATTACCGCTTTGGGCCTCTTGCTGTTTTTAATAATCTTTGCGATAAGCATGTCTTTGTTTATCGCCCGGTCTATCACCAAATCGGTTGTGGTTCTTGAAAACGCCACGAGGCGCATCGCCGCCGGGGAGCTGGATTTGGCGCTGGACGTTAAAGGCAGCAACGAGATAACTTCCCTTACCAATTCGCTCAATAAAATGCGTCATGCCCTGAAAGAAGAAGAACGGCGGCGTTACCGTTTTATAATGGGCGTTACCCACGATCTTAAAACCCCGCTTGCCCTGATAAAGGTGTACACCGAGGCAATTGAAGACGGTATCATCGAAGATCCCGCCACCGGCGCCAGGGCGACAGAGATAATCAGCGCCAAGGCGGACCAGCTTGAGGGCATGATTGGCGATTTGATAGAATTTGTGCGCATGGATACCGGGGAGTGGCGCAGCCGCTTGAAAAACACAAATCTCTCCGCTTTTTTGCGGCAATCCGCGAAGGCCTTTACCATGGACGTTGAACTGCTCCGTCATGAATTTACATTTCATTCAACGCTGCCTTGCGATATTCTTGTGTCGATGGATGAGCGGCTTGCGCAGCGGGCGCTTGAAAATATCATCAATAACGCTATCCGTTATACCCCTGACGGTTCGGTTATCAGTCTTAACGCCGCGGTTGCCGATAACGCCGTCAGGCTGACGGTAAGTGATAACGGTCCGGGTATTGAAAGCGCCGATCTCCCCCACATTTTTGAGATGTTCTACCGGGGGAGTTCTTCGCGCCGTGAACAAGGCATGGGCCTGGGGCTTGCGGCGGCAAAGTGGGTCGCCGACTGCCACGGCTGGGAAATTTCAGCTTCATCGATAAAGGGGCAAGGGAGCTGTTTTACTATTGTTATACCGGTACCACAGTAAACAGTATAGGCGGAATTTAATGGTAGCCGGCAAGTATTAATATGCCCTGTACCGTTTGACGGTTACAGGCGCTTCCGGTCCGGCGCTCCGTTCAAAATAACCATTCCCGCGCGCAGAGGGATAACAAATTGTTATAGCAATTTTATTTTTCGTTAATGTTTTTTCTTCCTGGCATACCGTATTATTTTTACAAAAGCCGGAAAAAGTAAACGCGGCAACCCCACGGAGTTTCCGCAGGGTTTCCGCGGCGGCCGAAAACACGGCACACTTCTCCCGGCATTTCAAACTATTTTAATGTACAGGAGTTGTAACATGAAAAAACGGTCCGCGAAAAAGGGAATCGCCGGCGCTATGCTGGTACTTGGGCTTATCTTTATGAACTGCGCCTCAATGGGAAAAGCGCGATTTGATCCTCCCGACGGGATATACGACTCTTACCAGGGAAGTATTGTCTTTGACGCCGCGGAGGGATCTTGGGAGGCAATCGGGTTAGGCTACAGAGGTTCTTTCGATTTCAACAAAGAGAGCGGCGGCATTGACTTAAACGCCGAACAGGAGTTAAGGGGCTTCCGCTGGGTGGACATTGATCCTATCCAAAATTTCAGCGCCGGACAGATGAAAGGTGGATATATAACCCTGGGTGACTTCAAGTGGTTCAAGTACGAGGATTAAGCGGCGGGTCTTTCATTGCTTTAAAACGTTTAGATAAGCGTGGCAAGGAAGAACCCCGGATATCCTGGAGGGTCCGTTTTTAGGCCTTGTTCTTGGGGCCCGGAAAACGGACCAGCAGGTGGCGACACCGGCGAGGCCCAAGGTGAAGGCATATTCACCATGGGTAAAGCCACCGTCAGAGGAAACGGTGGCTATCTCGCGAAAGCCGGCCTTTTATCATCCCAGTGCCAGAAGGTTCTGACTGATATGCGGCAAGCGCTTGGTGTTTGAGGAGGGTACCGGGTTTGGCGGAGCCCTTTCCCTGGCTTTATGCCGCTTCCGTTCCCGGCCGGCATCCGCTCCCCAGTGGAACGGCTGATCCGTGCCGGTTTCACCTGTACCTCTTGGGGTATGTTGAACTCGGCGGCCAGGGCTTTCAGATTTGCCCGGATCGTGGGGACCAGGCGCTTGCCGCGGAGACGGTGCAAGAAGTCCCAGACGGCAATGCGGCCGCTTGACAACAAGCTAAAGACTTTTTATATTATTTTTGACAGTTTGAGATTCCATAAAAAAGGGCCGCTCAGACGACCCTTTTTTTATTTATGAGTAGGTTTAAAAGGCCGGTTCTTGCCGGCCCAAACCGGAACCCCGGCAGGCCTTTGCACAGATAGGGCTGCCTTGGCAGTTTGCAGGGTAAAAAATCGCCTTGCAGGCGATTTTTGGAATTTTATGCGCGAGGCGCGACAAACTGCCAGGAGGTATAAAACGTGGCAACTGATATGTCTGAAGCGATCCGGCAGATAAGCCAGGATCGGGGAATTTCTGAGGAGCTTATCCTAAAGACTATCGAAGACACCCTTATCGCAGCTTACAAACGCCGTTTCGGAAACGCCGATAACGCCATAGTCCGGTTTTCCGATGATAACCGGGAAGTATCGATTTACGCTCAAAAACAGATTGTTGACGGGGTCTACGATCCGGTCGCCGAAATAGACCTGGAAGAAGCCCGGGAGTTGAATCCCGCCGCGGAAATTGGGGACGAGATGCTTATCGAACTGGACCCCAAAAAATTTGATCGTATCGCGGTGCAGAGCGCCAAACAGACTGCCCATCAGTCCATTCGGGAGATACAGAAAGACAGTCTCTATTCGGAATTCAAGGACAAGGTGGGCGAGATCATCATCGGTTACTACCAGCGGGAACGAAACGGTACTATCTATGTGGATCTGGGCAAGATGGAGGGGATCCTCCCCAAAAAACACCAGTCTCCCCGGGAGACTTACCATGTGAACGACCGGATCAAGGCCCTGATTACCGAGGTAAATAAAACCCCTTCGGGGCTTCAGGTGGTGCTTTCCCGGACCCATACGGATTTTGTTAAGGCCATTTTTGAACTGGAGGTACCCGAGGTTTACGACAAAACCGTGGAAATCCACAAGATCGTCCGGGAGCCGGGTTACCGGACCAAACTGGCGGTCTACTCCAACCGGGACGATGTGGATCCGGTAGGGGCCTGCGTGGGTCTTAAAGGGGTGCGTATTCAGGCGGTTATCAAGGAACTGGAAGGCGAAAAGATAGACATTCTCAAGTACGATCCCGATCCCCGGCGTTTCATTAAAAACGCCCTGTCCCCCGCGGAGGTGCGGGACGTTATCATTCTTGACGAGGGTAAGCATCAGGCCCTGGCGGTGGTGAACGATTCCCAGCTATCCTTGGCTATCGGTAAACAGGGGCTCAATGTCAGGCTGGCAAACCGGCTGGTAGACTGGAACATCGATGTTAAGACAGACGCCCAGTTCGAGGAAATGGATATCGCCGCCGAATCCCGGCGTGCCGTGTCGGAACTCTTCGGGGACGCGGACGAGTACAGCGAGGAATTTTCCCGGATCTCCGAGCTTCCCGGAGTAAATCCCGCGGTGGTGGCGGCTCTGGCGGAAGGCAATATAGAGTTCATCGAGGATTTTCTTGCCCTCGCGCCGGAAGAGCTGGAAGGATTTAACGGTGTTACGGTGGAACAGTTTGAGGCGCTCCGCAGGCTCATTGACGAGTATGTGGAAATCGTGGAAGAAGAAGAGGAAGAAGAAACGGTTGATGCCGGGGATACCGGTTTAGACGGGGTGGAAGATGAAGTCGAAATTGAGGAATACATGTGCCCGGAATGTGGCGCTAAAATTACGGTGGATATGACGAGCTGTCCGAATTGCGGCATCGGCTTGAGTTTTGAATATGAAGACGAACAGCAATAATTAACAGAAACAAAGGTGGATCATGGCTGAGGATTTAGAAAATACCCAAAAACCTAAAGCGGAACTCATTAAACACGTACAAAGCGATCGTGAATCATCTGCCGGGGGAAACGCGGCTGCGGGTCCGGAACACGGAGAACGCCGGAAGGTCATCGTGGTCAAGAAGAAACTTTCCCAGGCCCCATCCGCCTCTGTTCCCGGAGCGGCAAAAAGGCCGCAGCCCAGGGTAGTGGTAGCGTCTCATCCGGATGCGGGGCATGCCGCGGAAGTTTCCGTCAAGCAAAAAACCCAAAATCCACCGGAAGCTTCGCCTCCCGTCGAAGCCGGAACCGTGTCAAAGCAGGATGCCGCGCCGGCGCCTCAGGCTCTGTCCCCTGATCCGGGAACAGTCAATCCTCCGAACGCCGGAGCCGTTTCCGGTAATGTCCCTCCGGAACCGGCTTCGGAGATCCCGGGCGGTATTCAGGGGGAAAGTAAGCGGGAAGGCCGGAATGAAAATCAGGTGATGTCTTTTCCCACCGCTCCCCGGCCAGCGGCCGCTGCGGGCAGGGTGGGCGGCAAGCCCGTAGGCCGGAGCAGAGACGAAAATTTCCGCTTTAATTCCCAGCCCCCTTTCCCGGCCAGACCTGTCGGGGCGGCGGGCCGGGTAGGCGGTAAGCCGGTAGGCCCCCGTCAGGATACCGGCGGGTCCCATCCCGGTTTTGGCGGAGGCCAGGCGGGTTCCCGTCCCGGCGGCGGAAGGCCCGGCGGTGTCAATCGGGGAGGGGAGGGGATGCCGGCCGCCGGCACCCTGGCCGAAGGCAAAGGTCCGGTTAAGCGTTCCTTTAAGGCGAAAAAACCCATCTATACCCGGAAAGAGAAAGAGTTGGAGATGGAGGAGAAACTCCTCCAGACCAAAAAGAAAATTACCCATGTGGTAAATCCTATACCCAAGTCTATTGAGATCATGGACGCGGTTTCCGTATCGGAACTTGCCCGCAAGATGAACCTTAAGGTGTCGGATGTAATCCAGAAACTGATGAGCATGGGAATGATGGTTACCATCAACCAGCAGATCGACGCCGATACCGCCGCTATTCTGGCCGGCGAATACGGCGCGGATGTAAAGATCATCAGCCTTTACGACGAGACCCAGATTGAAACCGTCTCCGACGAGGGCGCCGAAATGATGCCCCGGCCGCCGGTGGTTACCGTTATGGGTCACGTTGACCATGGAAAGACCAAGCTGTTGGACGCGATCCGCAGCGCCGATGTGGTATCCGGGGAATTCGGCGGGATAACCCAGCATATCGGCGCTTACATGGTGGATACTCCCAAGGGGCGGATCACCTTCCTGGACACCCCCGGCCACGAGGCTTTTACCCGTATGCGGGCCCGGGGAGCCCAGGTTACCGATATTGTGGTTCTCGTGGTTGCCGCCGACGACGGGGTTATGCCGCAAACCGAGGAAGCCATTAACCACGCCAAAGAGGCGGGGGTTCCCATCATCGTGGCGGTGAACAAGATAGATAAACCGGAGGCGAACCCCGACAGGGTCAAGAGCCAGCTTTCCGATCTGGGGCTCATGCCCGAGGAATGGGGCGGGCAGACCATGTTTGTGGAACTTTCCGCCCTGCAGAAAACCGGTATCGACAAGCTCATCGAGGCCATACTCCTGGAGACGGAGATCCTGGATCTCAAGGCCAATTACAACCGCACCGCGGAAGGAAAGATCCTGGAATCCCGGATAGATCACGGCAGGGGTATCGTGGCCACCGTGCTGCTGGAGAAGGGGACGCTCAAGATCGGCGATTCCTTTGTGGCCGGGATCTGGCCCGGTAAAGTCAGGGCGCTTTTCAACGACAAGGGCGAAAAGTTGGAGGTGGCCACCCCCTCCATGCCCATAGAGGTCCTGGGCTTCGAGGGCATCCCCAATGCCGGAGACCCGCTCCAGGTGGTGGACGATGAAAAAGCCGCCCGGGGCTTCTCCAGTAAAAGGCAGGAACTCAAGCGGGTGGAGGACGCGAAAAACATCAGGAAAATCACCCTGGACAACCTTCACGAAACCATCAGCGACGGGGCCGTACAGGAACTAAAAGTGATCATCAAGGCCGACGTGCAGGGTTCGGCTGAGGCGCTGCGTTCCAGTCTGGAAAGACTCTCTACCAATGAAGTAAGACTCCACGTTATCCAGGCCCTTCCCGGAGCCATCAACGAGGGGGATGTGGATCTTGCCATCGCCAGCAACGCCATCATCATCGGCTTTAACGTACGGCCGGTTCCCAAGGCCAAGAGTCTGGCGGATCAGGAAAAGGTGGATATCCGGCGTTACAATATCATTTACAAGGCGGTGGAGGAGATCCAGTTGGCCATGGAGGGGATGCTCAAGCCTGAAACCAGGGAAGAGATCATCGCCACGGTGGAAGTACGGGACACCTTCAAGACACCCAAGGCCGGGACCGTCGCGGGTTGTTACGTGTTAAGCGGTACGGTAAAACGGTCGGCCAAGCTTAACATTATCCGGGACGATACGGTTATTCATACCGGCAAGATCGGCAGCCTGCGCCGTTTCAAAGACGATGTGCGGGAAGTGGCCGCCGGTTTTGAGTGCGGTATCGGTATTGAGGATTTCGACGGTATCCAGGTTGGGGACCAGCTTGAGATCTTCGAGGTCATAGAGGTGGCAAGGAAGCTGGGTGGAACATCGAACTGAACGGGTTGGGCATTTGATTCAGCAAAAGATCGGTTCCCTGATCCTTGAAGGCAGGATAAAAGATCCCCGGGTCAGCCCTTTTCTCTCGGTTACCCGGGTCGTCGTTTCCCGGGATTTGGCCTACGCGGATGTGTATGTTTCCAATATCAAGGAGAACGGCAATATCCCCCGGGGTGTGGCGGGACTCCAAAGCGCCGCGGGGTTTATACAGGCTGAACTTGCCGCTTTCATGCGGATCCGGAAAACCCCCAAACTCCGCTTTCACCCGGATTTGAGCCTCCGCGAAAGTTTTGAGCTGGTTCAAAAAATAGACAAACTGGTGAACCATGGCAGCTCCCCGGACAACCCCTGAAAAAAACGGCCTTCTGCTCCTGGATAAAAAACCGGGCCTCACCTCTTTTGAATCTCTCAGGGACTTGAAAAAGGCGCTGGGTACTTCCCGGGTAGGCCACACCGGTACCCTGGACAAATTCGCCTCCGGCCTGCTGCTGGTTCTGGCCGGCCGGGCGCTTAAACTGGCCCCCTGGTTTACCCGTTGCCGCAAGGACTACGAAGGAACCGTCCGCTTCGGCGCGGAGACCGATACGCTCGATCCGGAAGGGGCGATCGTCGCCGAAGGGCCGGTCCCCTCAAGGGAGGCGCTGGAAGAGGCGTTGCGTCTTTTCCGGGGAGATATTCTCCAGGCCCCTCCGATTTATTCGGCAATCCACGTGGAAGGCCGGCGGGCTTCGGAACTGGCCCGGGCGGGGGAAGCCCCGGAAATGAAAAAAAGGCCCGTGTCGGTATACAGCCTGGAACTTTGCTCCTGGGAACCGCCCCTGGCCTCTCTCCGGGTTCGCTGCTCATCCGGCACATATATCCGCTCCCTGGCCAGGGACATAGCCTTGGCCGCGGGCTCCCGGGCCCATCTGGCGGGTCTAAGACGTACCCGGGTGGCGGGTTTTTCCTTGGAAGACGCTTCCGATTCCTCCGGCGGGGTTTTGCTGCCCATTGACGGCGGGGTTATCGGCCGTCTCGGCCTTCCCCGTTTCGAGACGGAACCGGGGGTCCTGGACAAGATGATCCGGGGAAGACCCCTGGAGCCGATGCTCGCCGGACTCAGGCCCCTGTATCCCGCCGGGGAACAGCCGGCGGCGGAGGATTTTGCCGCCGCGGTCTTTAGCGGGGGGATCTTTGCCGGAATAGTGGAGAAACAGGACGGCAAGTGGCGTTACGGGTATGTCTATGCGTATCCTTAACTGGGAGGACTTTACCGGCGCCGGCGGAACGGGAGAACCCGGGGAGGAAAGGCCGGGAGCCCTAAGTATCGGGGTCTTTGACGGGGTTCACCGGGGGCATCAGAGGCTGATAGAGAAGATCGTCCTCCACAGCCGCGAAAACAACAGCGTCCCCATGGTAATTACCTTCCGGCAAAGCCCCCGACGGATTTTGTCTCCCGCTTCCTGGCATGGGGATATCTACAGTCTGAGGCAAAAGCTCGCCATTCTTGAATCCCTCGGGGTGGAAGAGGCGGTACTCATTGACTTTTCCGGGAATTTCAGTAGAATGTCCGGTAAAGAATTCGTCGATTTGTTGAATAAGCGGCGTAAAATCGGCTACCTGGCGGTGGGGGCGAATTTTCGCTGCGGCCACCGGCTGGATACCGGGGCCGGTGAACTGGGGGAACTGGTTTCCCCATGGGGCGTCGAGTTTGAGGCGGTTCCCCCGGTAATGGCCGGGGAACATCCGGTTAGTTCCAGCAGGATCCGCCGGGCGATTTCGGAAGGGGATATGGGCCTGGCCTCCGAGCTGTTGGGCCGTCCCTTTGCCGTGGATCTGGAAGGCTTGCCGTTTTTTAAAAGCGGAGGGTTTTGCTGGGATCTCCGGGCCGCCTCGCGGATCGTGCCCCGGCCCGGACGGTATCCGGCCTTGCTGCGTCAAGGCCCCTCGGACAGGGGGATTAAAACGGTGGTTTCCGTTGACCAGGGAAGGCTGCTTGTAGACGGCGGTTCTTACGGAGGCGGCGGTATATTCGTCGAATTCGGGCGAGTTCAAAAACCGCTTGGTTTTCAGGACTTTTTAAACGGTTCCTAAGGAGTATAAAGATATATGGCTTTAAGCAAAGAAGAGACAAGTTCCATCGTGTCCGGGTTCGGTAAGAGCGAAAAAGATACGGGCGCGTCGGATGTTCAGATTGCCCTGCTTACCGAGCGGATAAACCAGCTCACCGAGCATTGCAAACAGTTCAAGAAAGACAAATCCAGCCAGCGGGGTTTGCTTATCCTGGTAGGAAAACGCCGGCGGCTTTTAAAGTACGTCCAGCGAACCAATCTTGAAGATTACCGTTCCCTCATTAAAAAACTGGGGCTCCGCAAGTAATAACAATGACACAAAAAGTAACATTACAGATTGGTGGAAAAGACCTGGTTCTTGAAACCGGCAGGATCGCGAAACAGGCCAATGGCGCTGTATTCGCCCAGTATGCGGGGTCCGCGGTTATCGCGGCTGTTTGTTCGTCTTCCGAAGCGGTAGAGGGTCTTGATTATGTCCCTCTTACGGTGGACTACAATGAGAAATACTACGCCGCGGGGAAAATTCCCGGCGGTTTCATCAAACGGGAAGGCCGGCCCAAGGACAAGGAAATCCTCGTTTCCCGGCTTATCGACCGGCCCATGCGGCCCCTGTTTGAAAAAAGCTTCGGCCGGGAGATTCAGGTAGTCCCCACAACAATTTCGGCGGATCAGATTAACCCCCCGGACATTTTAGCCATCATCGCCAGTTCCGCGGCGGTTCATCTCTCCGACATTCCCTTCAACGGGCCTATCGCGGGGGTACGGATCTGCCAGGTGGACGGTCAGCTGGTAGTCAACCCCACCTACGATGAAATCGAAAGATCGACTCTGGAAATCGTGGTGGCCGGCACCAAGGAAGGCGTCACCATGGTGGAGGGAGGGGCCAAAGAGATCGGTGAAGATCTGATGATCCAGGCCCTGGAAAAGGCCCAGACGGTGATTGTCGAATTCTGCGAACTTCAGGAAAAACTCCGGGCTCTGGCCGGCAAACCGAAGCTTCCCCTTACCGCGCCGGGCTATACCCTTGAAAACGCCGATGTTATCCGTTCCGCCGCTTATCCCGGGCTGGAGGAAGCCTGCTTCGTTAAGGGCAAGCGGGAACGCCATGAGGCTATTGGGAAGGTTAAGTCCGATCTGGCCGCCCAATACGCGGCGCAGCTTGAGGAGGAAAATCAGCGGAAACTTTTCAACGCCCTTTTTGAAGAGATGGAATACCAGATCCTCCGTTCCTCTATCCTTGATAAGGGCAGACGGGTTGACGGCCGGGGTACCGAGGATATCCGGGATATCAGCTGCGAGATAGGGATACTGCCCCGGGCCCACGGATCGGCGCTCTTTACCCGGGGGGAAACCCAGTCCCTGGTGGTGACGACCCTGGGTACGGTATTCGACGAGCAGATCTACGACGATATAGAGGGCGACAAACGGGAGAATTTCATCCTCCACTACAATTTCCCCCCCTATTCGGTGGGCGAAGTGGGGCGCATGGGTACCGGACGCCGGGAAATAGGTCACGGCAACCTTGCCCGCCGCTCTCTGGAGCCCATGGTTCCCGGTAAAAACGAATTCCCCTATACCGTCCGGGTGGTTTCGGAGATCATGGAATCCAACGGTTCATCCTCTATGGCCTCGGTCTGCGGGGGAACCCTTTCCATGCTCCACGCTGGGGTGCCCATGAAGAAGCCCGTGGCGGGGATCGCCATGGGGCTCATCACGGAGGGCAAGGAATCGGGGGGCCGCTACGCGGTGCTTTCCGATATCCTTGGGGAGGAAGATCATCTGGGAGATATGGACTTCAAGGTCGCCGGGACCGAAGAGGGAATAACCGGCTTCCAGATGGATATTAAGATCGCCGGGGTAAGCGTGGAGATTATGCGGAAGGCCCTGGATCAGGCCAGGCGGGGCAGGCTCCACATCCTTTCCATCATGAACAGAACTATCAGCAGGCCCACGGATCAGATCAGCGAATACGCTCCCAAGATAGTAACCATGAAGATCGAAGTGGATAAGATCGGCGCCCTTATCGGCCCCGGGGGCAAGAACGTTAAGGCCCTCTGCGAACAGTACAGCGTTACTATCAATACCGAAAACGACGGGACTGTTACCATTTACGGCAGAAACGCCAAAGACGCCGAAGAGGCCAAGGCGGCTGTTACGGGCATCGTGTCCGACCCGGAGATAGGCCGAATCTACAACGGCGTGGTAAAACGGATCATGGATTTCGGCGCTTTTGTGGAAATACTTCCCGGCAAGGAAGGGCTGGTGCATATATCCAAGCTTTCCCGCCAGCGGATAGCCCAGGTAGGCGACGTGGTCAAGGAAGAGCAGGAGATTCCCGTAAAGCTTCTTGAAATCGACAAGATGGGCCGGCTCAACCTTTCGTACATCGACGCCATAGATCCCCAGTCCGCCGGGGAGAGTCGCGGCGGGGAAAGCCGCCAGGACGATCGGGGCAGAGGACGACGGGAGCCCCGCCGCTACTAAAGGCGGCCTCTGTACCGCAGAAAGCTATGCAGCAGAACCCTGTGGTAAGGATAGTAAAGAAAGACCCCTCCCTGCCGCTGCCCCGTTATGAGACGGCGGGGGCTTCGGGGATGGATCTGCGGGCTTTCCTGGCGAAGGATGTGGAAATTCCCCCCAAGGGAAGGGCTTGCCTTCCCACGGGGCTTTTTTTCGAGATCCCCCGGGGTTACGAAGCCCAGGTACGGCCCCGCTCTGGGATAGCGGCGAAATACGGCGTTACCGTGTTAAATTCCCCCGGAACCATTGATTCCGATTACCGGGGGGAACTGCGAATTCTTTTGATCAATCTGGGTGAGGAAACCTTTAGGGTACGGAACGGCGACCGGATCGCCCAGCTTGTAATCTGTCCCGTAAGCCGCCTGCCTGTTGAGGAAGGGGCCGTTCTGGCGGAAACGGAACGGGGCTCCGGCGGTTTCGGGTCTACCGGTATATGACAAACGGCGTTTTGAAAAGTTCCCGTTCCACATCCTGGACCCTGTTCAGGTATATTGTAGCGGAATCGTTGTTTTCTTTTTTTGTGTCCTTTCTCTTTTTCTTTTTTATTTTTTTTGTAAACCAGCTTCTGCTTCTTGCTCAGGAGATTCTGACCAAGCGGGTACCCTTTAATCTGGTCTCTCTCCTGGTGCTTTACGCCCTTCCGGCGGTCATCGCCATGGCGGCGCCTTTCGCGTCCCTGGTGGGAATCCTTATGACTGTGGGGCGCATGACCAGTGACAACGAAATTCTCGTCATATTGTCTTCGGGGCTTTCCTACCGTACTGTTTTTGTCCCCGCGGCGGCGGTGGGATTTTTGATTTCCCTCTTTTCCTTTTTTGCCAACGACGTGCTTCTTCCCGCGGGGACGGTTCAGTTTAACCGGCTCTACCGGCGCATCCTGGTATCTACCCCGGCCCTTGAACTGGAGGCCAATTCGGTCAAGCGGTTCAAGGAAACGGTCATTGTAACCGGCAATGTAAACGGCGGCTCCATCGACAATGTGCTTATTTTTGATCGTACCAGCGACGGGGAACGTCGGGTTATCATGGCGCGGAACGCGGAACTCAAAGACGGGGGCAGGGAAGGGCTCAGCCTCGATCTGGACCGGGCTTTTATCCTCTCGTCAAAAGAAGTCGCCCGCCGGGATTACGACTACGCCTCCAGTTCTTTTCTCCGTTACTGGGTACCCCAGGAGGATCTTATTCAGGCGGTCTCTTCCATTACCCCCCGGGAGATGAGTTCCGTAGATGTCGGCCGGGAAATCGGGACTCAAAAAAAGGAACTTGGGCAGCGGCTTAATGAACAGCGGGGCAAGATAAGCTCCCAGGCCCTGGAACTGGAAGCCGTTCTCCGCAGGGGGCCGGCGAATGAATCCTGGAACCGGCGGGCGAGTCTCTTTTCGAACTTTCAGCGGGAGACTCAGGTCCTTAGGATTCTCCGGCATGATCGGACGCTCCTCCGCTACCTTCTTGAGTATTACAAGAAATTCTCGATACCCTTCGGGGCCCTCTCCTTTGTCCTCCTGGCGGTCTCCCTGGGACTCACGGCAAAAAAAAGCGGACAAACCGTGGGCTTTATCATGGGGCTCCTTATATCGGTGTTGTACTGGGCACTGCTCCTGGGAGGTCAGACCATGGGGACCCGGCTGGGATATTCCCCCTTCTGGTCTATATGGTTTCCCAATATCCTTGCCGTGTCCGCCGGGATCGTCCTGGGCGTCATCAGGATCAGGAAATAGCCGGAAATGATATTGGACCGGTATCTGGTAAAGCAGTTTCTCCCGATTTTTCTGGTTGCCATATCCATGTTCGTGCTGCTTCTCTGTCTGATCGATCTTTTCGCCAATATCTGGCGGTACTTGAGCTACGAGGTGCCTCTCAAGGACATCCTCCGGGTAAGTTTTTTTTACATTCCTAAAAGTATTTCCTACGCCCTGCCCATATCTCTCCTCTTTGCCGCCGCTTACACTCTGGGGGATCTGTACGCAAGGAACGAACTGACTTCGATTTTTTCCTCCGGCATTCCCTTCCGGCGTTTCAGCGTACCCCTCCTGGTAATCGGGCTTTTCGCCTCGGTCTTTGCCTTTTACTTTGACGACGCCGTGGTTATTCCGACCCTGCGGATCAAAAACACCCTTTCCCAGACTTACCTTCACCAGCAGCGGACGGAGGACAACTCCGACATCGTGATAAAAACCCGGAACGGGAGACTGATCTATTGGGTGGACTATTACGATCATGTGGGGCAGATACTAAACGGCCTGAATATCGTTGAGCAGAACGAAAATGGGGAATTTGTCTCCGAGGTGCGGGCTTCCCAGGCTTCATGGAACGGCGAATACTGGGTTCTCAGCAACCCGGTTATCTATAAGTACGAACAGGATCTGCTCCGGGTAAGGCCCCTGGAGGAAATTGGCATATACCAGGAACACCCGGACACTTTCAGGCGGAACGCGGTGGAAGTGGAGGAGCTTCCTTTCCGGGAGGCCGGGTTCCTGGTAGAGGATCTGAAAAACGCGGGACTCCCCTTTATCAAGGCCCTGGCCGATTATTACCACCGTTTCTCCTTTCCCACAGCCTCTCTGGTGGTAATGGTATTGTCGATTTCCATGGGAGGGCGTTTCCGGAAAAACATCCTCCTGATGAGCCTCCTGGCAAGCCTCTCCTCGGCGGTGGTGTTTTACGTAATGGAAATGATCACCATGATGATGGCCCGGCTGGGATACATCCCGCCCATTATGGGGGCATGGTTCCCGGTTGGCAGTTTTATTATTATCGGCATCATTCTCCTGCAAAGCGCGAAAACATAAGGCCCGGAAACATGGATGAGAGTATCTTTACCGTTAATCACCGGGACAGGGAAACCAGGGCCCGGACAGGAACCCTGCGCCTCCCCCACGGAACCGTTTCAACCCCGGTCTTTATGCCGGTGGGAACCAATGCCGCCGTCAAAGCCCTGAGCCGGGAGGATCTTGCCGGGATAGGATTTGAGATAATTCTATCCAATACCTACCACCTCTACCTGCGTCCGGGAACCGAAGTAATCGGCGCCGCGGGGGGGCTCCACGATTTTATGAACTGGGACAAAAATATCCTTACCGATTCGGGGGGCTTCCAGGTGTTTTCCCTGGCCCCTTTCCGCAAGATTAGCCTTGAAGGCGCCCTGTTCCAGTCCCATATCGACGGTTCCCGGCATTTCCTCAGCCCCGAGGGGGTGGTGGAGATCCAGCGGATCCTTAACAGCGATATCCAGATGCAGCTTGATATCTGTACCGGCTGGGGGATATCCCGCCGGGAGGCGGAAAAAGCCCTGGAGATTACCGGCGACTGGCTCCTGCGGTCCAAAAGGGCCTGGGAGGAAAAACGGGACGCCGGTTACCGGGGGCAGCTTTTCGGCATTGTCCAGGGTAATTTTTTTAAGGAACTCCGGGAACAGAGCGCCGCCTTAACCGCCTCCAGCGGCGTCCCGGGAATCGCCATCGGCGGGCTTTCCGTTGGGGAACCCCCGGATCTGTACCGGGAGTTTCTCGCCTATACCGCGTCCCTGCTTCCCCGGGAAAAACCCCTCTATGTCATGGGGATCGGTACGCCCGGGTATATCCTGGAGGCTATAGAACAGGGGATAGATATGTTCGACTGTGTGGCCCCTACCCGGGAGGGCAGGAACGGCAGGGTCTACACGGGGAAAGGCGTCCTCTCCCTCAAAAAAGCCGAAAACCGCCTCGATTTTTTGCCGATAGATGAAGAGTGCGGCTGCAAGGTCTGCCGGGGATATTCCCGGGCGTATCTCAGGCATCTTTTTAAAACACGGGAGATTCTCTGTTCCATGATGGCAAGTTACCACAACCTCTCCTTCCTCCATAACCTGGTGAAGGACGCGCGGAGGGCCATCGAGGAAGACCGGTTCTCCCAATTCAAACGGGATACCCTTTCCCGTTATACGGCGGAAACCGTCGAATGAGGGCCGTCATGTTTCGGAAAAGGTTCAGGGCCTTTCTTTTCGCGTTTATCCTGTTCGGATTCTTCTTTCCCCTTTTCGCCGCCGACGATAAGAACGAAGCGGAGGATCAGGAAGAAGCCCGGCTTGCCACTATCCGTTACGGTACGGAGACGGAGATCGCCTCCCTTATCCAGTCCCTCAGAAACGAAGGGGTCGATTACCTGGATGACGAACTCGCCGCCCTGGTGGAGAATACCCGGAACCGGAATATTCTGCGGGGCGTCTTTACCTTTTTCGGCGAGCGGAACAAGGGCGGTCTTGAGGATCGGGCTATCCGCGCCATAGAGGAACGGGACGAAGAGACCAGCGACACCATCCTGGAGGCGGTGGATTACCTTGGCAAGGTGAAGGCGGAAAAAGCGGTAGACGCGCTTAAAGGGCTTATCGCCCTGGGGGAACGCCGTTTTATGAACGCCTCTTTCCTTGCCCTGGGCCGGGTCAGCGCCGAAAACAAAGGACTGGCCGACGAAACCGCCGGGTATCTGATAGATTATTACAAGGATCGGGAGCCTCCCGATGAATACAGGCGGGACATCATCGCCGCCGTAGGGGAAACCGGTTCCTCCGGGGGCGTGGAATTCCTTTCGGGTATCGCGGCTAACGACGAGGAGCGGATGCCCCTGCGTACCGCCGCCCTGGAAGGGCTTTCCAATATTGGCGACAAGGACGGGCTTGACGCCATCATCGCCGCCGTGTCCGATGGGGACCCCAATGTGCGATCCAGCGCGGTAGCCGCCCTGGGCCCCTTTGAGGGGAACGCGGTGGACAAAGCCATACTGGAGGCATTTCGGGATTCCTACTACCGCACCCGCATAGGCGCCGCCCAGGCCGCCAGGAAACGCAGGCTTGAGGACGCGGTTCCCTACCTCGAAGTTCGAATCGAACGGGACGATGTACCGGCGGTAAAAGACGAATCCATCCGCGCCCTTGGGGCAATCGGCAGCGGGAAAGCGATTGAGATCCTGGAAAAGTTTTTTACTGAACGGAAATATTCCGACCGGGTCAGAATCCTCGCCGGAAACATGCTCATGGACAACGACGCGGACAAGTATGCGGACAAACTCATCCTGGAACTGGACAACGCCCAAAAGGCAAGTCAAACCGCCCTTTACAACGGCCTCCTGAAAATAGCCGGAGAATCAAAAACCGGCAAGCTTGAATCCATTGCCCGGCGCTTTCTGGAGTCAGGGGGAGTTACTGAAAAATCCTACGCCCTGGACATGGTGTTAAACAATACATTCCGCGGCTTTTCCCAGGAGATTCAAGCCCTTACGGAAGACAAAAACGCCAGCCTTGCCCGCAAAGCGAAAGTTACCCTGGAAAAACTGGGGGAGTAGAGGCGAAACAGGCCCGGGTAAAAAAGGTGGGAAAGATGGGGGAGAAAACACCGGCCATGCGCTAACCGGATTCTGCGTCAAGCAAACTATCAACCAGGGCAATGGCTTCCTCGAATTCCGAAAAAAGCACACTCCTCGATATCTTTAAAATGATTTGTTTTTCCGGCTCAGGGTATTCCGCTGCCGACATTTGGTTCAGAACCAGATCTACGTTACTCATATCCAGCTGTTCCAGGGCGGTCCTGAGCCGAAGCAGGGCTTCCCGGTCAAGGGGAATTTGCGCCGGTTTTTCCTTCGTCCGTAAAGCGGCGACGATTCGGGCAATCAGACGGGAAAGATCCTGCCTGAAACCGGGCAAATGTTCCGCTATGAGTTCCCTATTGCCTGCCTTGCCGGCGTCCTCCAGAAGCAGCGCCTTGGCGGACAGGGCATCCGCGCCAATACTGGCGGAAGCGCTTTTAAGGGCATGCACATGAATAACAAAGGATCGCATTTCCTCCGGGGAAGGGGGAACGCACAAAAGAGGCAGCCGTTCTTCCACATCCCGCCAGTACAAGTCCAGCACCTCCCGGTAAGCCGCTTCAGCGCCTCCGGACATTGCCAGCCCTTTCTCCGTATCCAGGCCCTCAATTGCAAAGGCCGCCGGGCGGGCGGGTTCCGGCACAGCTTCGGGCTCGCCAAGGGTCCGGCGTTTTTCCCGGGGTACCCATTTCTCCATCAGCATGTTCAGTTTGGGAATATCAATCGGTTTGGCAAGGTAATCGTTAAAACCCTTGGATAAAAACATTTCCTTCATCCCCGACAGGGCATTCGCGGTCAGGGCAATAACAGGAACCTGTTTAAAATACTCGCCCTCCAGGGCCCGGATCTGCATCAGCGCCTCAATGCCGTCCATGCCGGGCATCATGTGATCCATAAAAATGATGTCATACCGGTTCGCCTTGACCATGGAAACAGAACTCCTGCCGTTGTCGCAGATGTCAGCCTGCACCCGGTAAGGAGA
>JAITQR010000137.1 GCA_031288815.1 Treponema sp. | reverse complement strand
GTTTTGACCGTTACCTTTCCATCCCCCGCCGGGATATAGACCTCGAAAAGCGCTATGTGTTTGTCTACGACGATTTTCACCTGCTCGAAAATAAGGCGGTGCTTCACTTCATGGAACATTCTTTAATGTCCGTCTTTCCCAACCTCAGTTCGGTTCTTGTTTCCCGGCGGGAAATCGGCGTCAATACCTCCCGTCTGGAAGGGCGGAAGCAACTGACCAGGATCACCGAGGCGGATCTGCGTTTTACCGAAGGGGAGACGGCGGAATATTTCCGTATCCAGCATGTCCGCGTCTCGCCCCAGTTTGTCTCCATGGTAAGCCGGGAAACGGAAGGGTGGGCTTTCGCCATCCACCTGGCCACCCTGTCGCTGAAAAACGGCTCTTCCCTCAGTTCGGGAAACACCGCCGAAACGCTCTACGTGCTTCCCTTTATGCGTTCCAACATCTTTAAACTTATCGAGAACGAGATTTTAGGGAATATTTCACCGGAGCTGCGAAAATTCTTTATCGCCCTGTCCCTGATCGAGGAACTTCCCCAGGATCTGCTTGCCACGCTGGCGTCCAACGTGTTTTCCGGCGAGCTCTTGCCCGACGGAGCGGGGGATAAGTTTGTGAAGGAGGGGGGGTCCTTTATCCGCTACGACGAATACCGCAAGGCTTACCGCATCCATCACCTTCTGCTTGATTACCTCGACAAACAGCAGGGGGAATTGAGCGGGGAAGAGAAGACCAAAGTGTATCTTCTGGCGGCTGACTGGTATTCAAGAAACAACCGCAAGATAGACGCTATCGCCTATTACGAGAAGGCGGGAGACTTCGGCGCGATTATCCGGGAGCTTTACTCCCTTCCCCTTCTCCTTCCCCCTCACCTGGCCCGCTTCATCCTGGAACTCCTGGATCGGGTGCCGGAAGAGTTCTACAAGAAGAACCCGGTATTGTATGTGCTCCGCAGCAGAACGACCACCAGCATGACACTCTTCGACCAGACCGAGTCGGAACTGAAAGAGATCATCCCGTGGCTTGAAACCGCGCTGGAACACGCCGCCGGGCCGGAAAAGCCGATGCTCCACCGGGCTCTTTTTGGCTGTTATATAAACCTGGGCTTTGTCGCCCTTATCCGCAGCGGACGGACGGGAAATTACGATTTCCCCCGACTCTTTGAACAGGGCGCCGCTCACGGCCGCCTGAGCGGTTATGTATCAAAACCGCCGATTTCGGTGGCGGTTATCGGGTTCTATGCCTGCTTTTCGGCCAGTCCGGAAAGGGAAGGTACGGAAAAATGCATCGCCGCCGTTGACGCTTTCGAACCTTTCGCGGCGGAAGCCATGGGGGGCAGCTACTACGGCGTGGGAGACCTTACCCGGGCGGAAGTGGCCTTTTTCAGGGGCCATATCGCCGAAGCGGAACGATACGCCCGGGAAGCGGTACGGAAAGCCCGGGAGGCCGAACAGTACGAAATAGAGAACCGCGGCCTCTTTTACCTGGGAAGGATACATTTAAACCGCGGCGATTTTGAGGGACTCCGGCGCGTCCAGTTGGAATTGGCGGAACTGCGGGGGAAACCGTACTACCTTAACCGTTTTACCCAGAACGATATCGTTGAAGGCTGGTTCGCCGTG
This sequence comes from Treponema sp., assembly GCA_031288815.1. The sequence continues at coordinate 18,993 of JAITQR010000137.1, read as the reverse complement.
CAGTTGGGCTTTACGGAACGGCTGGCCGGCTGGTTGAAAAACGATTTCGCTGAAAGCGATCTTAACCCCCTGGTTAACGGTCTGGAGGTTCTTATCAAGGCAAAGTACCACTTTGTGGAAAAGAAATATCCCGCCGCCCTGGCGGCCTTGGAATCGAGAAAAGACGCGGAAGGCAGCGTGGCGCTGGGGAAAATCGAAAACCTGGCCCTTATAGCGGTATGCCGTTACAGCGCCCGGGATCAGGAGGGCGCCTACGCGGCCTTTACGGAGGCCTATACCCTGGCCAGGCCAAACGGCTACATCATGCCCTTTACGGAACTGGGCCGGTATATGCGTACCTTGACGGACAGCGCGTTACGGGACAATGTATCCTCTATCCCCCGGGAATGGCTCCTGGAAATCCGCCGCGGCGCCTCGGCCTACGCGAAGCGGATCTTTGCCGCCAGGGAAGTCTTTGGGCCGGCTGTCCGCGGCCGTTTTGAGACTTACAACATCCCATCCCTCTCCCGCCGGGAGCGGGAAGTTCTCGACGGCCTTTCCCGGGGACTTACCCGGGAGGAGATTGCCGGTTCTCTGGCCATCTCGATAAACACGGTAAAAAGCGTTATCGGCAGCGTTTACGGCAAACTGGGGGCGGTAAACAGGGCCGACGCGGTGCGCATAGCCACAGCCCGGGGGATCCTGCGGGCCCCGGAGGCCGGATCGGTAAAGCCGGCGTCCGGTAAAGCAGGATGAGATTTCAGAGATAAGAGACAATGGAAAAGACGATCTACAGCCGGGAAGCTCCAAGGATACCCTCCGATGTTTTTTGTTTGGAACGCCCCCGCATACGGAAGTTGCTGGGCGAGGCCGTGCAAAGCCCGGTGGTCACCGTTAGCGCCGGGGAGGGTTACGGTAAAACCTGGGCGGTGTATTCCTTCCTGCTCAACAGCGACGCGGTCAAGTTCTGGATTCAAATTTCGGAACAGGACAACAGGGGCATCCATTTATGGGAAAACGAGATCGACGCCGTCAGCCTCTACAACCCGGAACTGGGAAACAGACTTTTGAGGATGGGCTTTCCGGAGACAAACAGGCAGTTTGATCAGTACCACCGGCTGATTGAAAGGCTCATCAAGCCGGATAGAAGGTACATCCTGGCCTTCGACGATTTCCACCTGATTCACAATAGCCGGATACTGGATTTTCTGAATCTGTACCTGTCCGCTCCTTTTCCCAGTATGTCCAGTGTCCTTATCTACCGCAAGGAGCCGGACATCAACAATGTCGCGCTCCTGTCCAAGGGGATCCTCGCCCGGATAAGTGAGGAGGATCTGCGGTTCAACCGGGAAGAGACGGCCGAATATTTCGAAAACCAGGGTGTCTTTCTGGCGGAGGAAGATCTGGACCATATTTACCACAGCACGGAAGGTTGGCCGCTGCTCCTGAACCTTGTCGCCCGGAACATGAGGGGCAAAGAAACCGGCGAGAAGGCATATTCCCCGGAGCTGATGAGGAAGAAATTCGCCAAGGAGATAGAAGACAGCTTTTTTTCTTCCCTTTCCGGGGATATGCGGAAGCTTCTGATAAAGACTTCCCTGATAGAACACCGGCCCCGGGAACTGCTTGAAAGACTGAGCCCCCAAAAAGAACTGATCGCCGAGATGGGTAAGATTACCCCCATGATCCGCTACGATCCCTACATTTACGGGTACCATACCCATACGATTCTTCTGGAGTTTCTGCGGGAAAAACAGGGGGAGCTTTTACCGGAAGAGATCCGGCAGGTTTACGCCTTGGCGGCGGTGTGGTGTATGGAAAACGGTCTGCGAACCGAGGCCGCCCGGTACTACGAGCAGGCCGGGGACTACCGGGGCATAGTCAAGCTGGTTTACCGTTTTCCGGGTCTTATGCCCGGGAAGACGGCGGCTTTTTTCATGGACCTTATCAACAGACAGCCCGGGGAAGACGAAAACGGCGGGGAAGAGTATCTGAACCTCCTGCGTTACACCGTCCGGCCAAAGCTGCTCTTTGCCCTGGGCCGTTTCGAGGAAGCCGGCGCCGAGTGCCACCGGATCATCAGGCGCTTTGAAAGTTTGCCCCTGACGCCCCAAAACTTGAAGATCCTCGTCCTGAACTATATCTGCCTGGGCAGCATCACCCTTTTTACCTGCCGGTTTACAAAAAACTACCAGTTCCTCCCTACTTTCGAGAAGGCCCTCCACTATTACGAGAAACAGCCCTTCCAGGTGGAAGAGTCCCTTGCCCAATGCAGCCTTCCCTCCTATGTCTGCCAGGTAGAATACCCCGCGGAAAAGGGACTGTTTGAATTCTCTATCCAGGGACTGGCCTCCGTCGAGGCTTGTACTTCCAGGATACTCGGCGGTTTCCTCAGCGGAGCCAGTTCCCTGGCCTGGAGCGAGCTGTACTACTTCAGGGGGGATATCGACGCCGCCGAAAAATACGCGAGACAGGCGGTGTTCCAGGCCCGGAAGAACCTCCAGTACGAAACGGAAAACCGGGGCCTGTTCTTCCTGCTCCGTATCAGTATCCATACGGGGGATCGGGAGGAGATAGAAAACCTTTTCCGCCAGTTGGAAAATCAGCTTGAGCGGAATGATTTTTTCAACCGCTTCATCCTCTACGACATTGTCTCGGGCTGGTTTTACGCCCAGATTGGCAATACCGGCCGGATGGCCCCTTGGCTGAAAAACAGTTTTGAGAAAAGCGAGCTGAGCGATCTGTTCCGTCCCTTCGAGGTTATGGTAAAGGTAAAACACGCTTTCTCGGAAGGACGCTACGGCGCGATACCGCGAATTCTGGAAACCCAGGACACTGCCAGAGGCATCGAAAGTTTTTATACCGGAAAACTGGAAGCCCTGCTGTTAAAATCGGCGGCCTGGTATCGCCTGGGAAGCACCCACACCGCCCTGACGGGACTGGAGGAAGCCTACAAGATAGCCTCTCCCCAGTCCTTTGATATGCCTTTTATTGAACTAGGAGAAGATATGTACCTGCTGGCCGGCGCGGCCCTTTCGAGCGAAAAAAATTCTATGCCTACCGAATGGCTTGAGAAAATCCGAAATAGAGCTTCCGCTTACGGAAAAAGAGTGAGTGTTTTGGCCGAATCGTTCCAACAGACGGGACGGGAGGCTTCGGAACAGGGACTGCCGGAAAATTCGCCGGTTCCCGTTCTGCGCCGGCGGGAAGAGATGGTGCTGCGGGCCCTTTCCCAGGGCTTTACCCGGGAGGAGATTGCCCGGCACGAACAAATTTCTCTCAACGCGGTGAAAGAAGACATCAAAAATCTTTACGAGAAACTGGGCGCCCTTAACCGGGCCGATGCCATACGAATAGCCAATTCCATGGGACTTTTACGAAAAAGCGAGAAATCCAGCCATTAGGGTGTATTCCGTTTCAAATGAAACTATAAACTCTTATGGTGAGGAAGCTGTAAAATGTCGAATGTCTATAGTTCCAGGGAAGGCATATCTTCCCTTCGTATGGCAAGCCACCGGCGAACCGGACGGCTTTACTCCAGAACCCGCACAGTTCTCATCGCTTACGAACAAGCCGCCGGCTGTTCCGTTTTCATAGTGGATGAGTATAACAAATTTGCGGATACAACAACTTATGATCAGAAACTCCCTTTCTGCGGCCTCTGCAGAAAATACCGGTGGAACTCCATGGGGAAAGGCGGTGAATGTCCCTGTGCCGTCATGCACCAGAAGGGCGTTGAAGAATCCTGCCGGCTCGGCGGTTCCTACATCTATATGTGCGAGCTTGGTTTCGTGTTTTGGACCAGCCCGCTTTATACGGGCGGCCGTTACGCGGGCGCCCTCGTCGCGGGAAACAGTCTGGGAATAAAAAAAGAAGAGGCCGCCTCGCGTATCCAGGAATGTTACGGAAACAGCCTCTCGGCTGAACAGATCCGGCAGTACCTGACGCAGATTCCCGAAAGAAACTATGAGGAAACAAAGGCCCTGGTACAGATGATGCTTATCTGCGCGAGGCAGATATCGGACACCGGAACGGGGCAGGACTACGGCGAGGCCCGGAGGAGATCCGCTGAAAAGGCGGCGCAGTCCGGAATGAACCAGGGAGAAACGGCGGCGCTCCGCGCCGAGACCCGCCAGGCCTGGGCCGCGCAGGAACCATGCGCCAAATCTTCCGGCCCAATTCCGCCGTGTCCCGCTTCGCCGGACGAGGCGGCGGGAACTCCCTCCGCTTCAGGCGAGGCGCCGGGCATTATGGAAGCGGAACGGAGGCTCCTGGCGGCGCTCCGCCGGGGGGACAGCGCCGTGGCGAACAAAACACTCGACAGTATCCTTGCGATATTTTCAGCCATGAGTCCGGGGGATTTTGAATTCTTCCAGTTCCGGGCCATAGAACTGATAGTGTTTCTTTCCCGGGCCGTTCCGGGCGACAACCAGGCGGACGATGCGGTACTGGAAGCGAACAACCGTTACCTTAAAAGAATCGCGGAATCGGCCAATGTGGACGAACTGACGGAACGGCTGCACGTTATTATTGACCGTATGGCGGGAAAAATATTCTCTTTCCAGGGTATCCGCCACGCCTCCGCGCTGCGGAAGGCCGAAGGGTTTATCCGGGAAAACTATACCCGTAAATTAAGCCTGGAGGAAATCGCCGGAGTATCGGGGCTTTCCGCCCCCTACTTCAGCACTATTTTCCGGGAAGAGATGGGGGAAAACCTTTCCGCCTATCTCAACCGGCTCCGGGTGGAGAAAGCGGCCGGACTGTTGACGGAGGGCAAGGCCGCGCTGAACAAAATAGCTGAAGCGTGTGGTTTTGAGGATCAGAGCTGGTTCTCAAAAATATTTAAAAATTACATGGGAATAAGTCCCGGGAGATACCGCGAACAGGGAGGGGCAAGCCCTGAACAATACACGAGGTAAGGTACCGGGAAACTCTGCGGCATTGTTGTTGAAAGCGTTCTAATGTCGGAGGGATGGGAGGCACAATTATGGAGAAGAGATATAATCCCCAGAACAACAATGGGCAAATGAATTTGAAAGGACTGGATAACCCGGTGCTTCGTGAGGCTTGCAAAGTTCTTAGCGCTTATGCCAAGGCAACCGGAGCCTTCGTCTGTATTTACGACCAGGATTATACGCCGATACCCGTATTATCCACCGGCGTTTGCGCGGCCGATCAGGGCGCGGCGGAATCGTTCAACAAGGTTTCCGGCGCCGAGGGCTCCGGGTTCAGCGCGGAAGACGGCGATTCGCGGGATTCCCTTTTGAAAAGCACCCCGGGAATTTTCAGTAAAAAAAATCCCTGCTTTTTCTGTATAAAGCACCACGCCGGAATTGAGCCTAAAACAATAGAAGACCTGGCTTCTTCACCCTGCAGCGAAATTCACCAGGAGGCAATAAAGGAATCGTACCGTTACGGGGGATGCTACATCTACCGTTGTGAAGCGGGTTTCAAGCTCTGGACAAGCCCCATTTACTTTCAGGGGCACTTCCTCGGCGGCCTCCTTGGTTCCGGGTTTCGGGAAGAGGAGGCGGAAGACCAGCCCCAGAAAATCCTCCGCTACCCCGGGGGCAGTGAAATTACCGATCAGGAATTCATCCACCAGATTCACGGTTTTCCCACCGCCTCGGAGGAAAAGATCCGGGCTCTCGCGGAGCTGATGCTTATCTGCGCGGAATCCCTTTCCTCGGAAAACGACGATTACTATGAAACCATAAAACGCCGGGCGGAACAGCAGAGCCGGCTTATGGCAAGCGTTCAGGAACTCAGGAAAAAACAGGAAAACGGGGCTTCGGTTCCCGGTTACCCTCTGGACAAGGAACGGCTGCTCCTTACCGCCCTCAGACGGGGGGATACGGAAATGGGGAAAACCATTCTCAACGATATTCTGGCGGTACTGCTGTTTTCAAGCCCGGATCAGTTTAAATACATCCAGTTCCGCGCCATAGAGCTGGCGGTACTGCTTTCCAGAACCGCCTTTACCCCGGGGAACCCCGACAAGGCTATCCTGGAGTCCAACAACAGTTATATCAAATCGATCCAGGAATCAAAAACCATCGAGGAACTTACCGACATGCTGTACATTACCGTGGAACGCATGGCGGAACACATCTTTTCTTTCCAGGAGATCCGTCACGCGGCGGCCCTGCGGAAAGCGGAACGGTATATTCAGGAAAACTACAGCCGCAAGATAAGCCTCCAGGAAATCGCCAAAGTATCCGGACTTTCCGCTCCCTACTTCAGTACGATTTTCAAGGAGGAACGGGGGGAAAACCTTTCCACTTACCTTAACCGCCTGCGGATAGAAAAGGCGAGCCGCCTGCTCTTAAAAACAGACATGCCCCTCAGCGACATCGCCCGGGCCTGCGGGTTTGAGGATCAAAGCTGGTTCTCCAGGATGTTTAAAAGCTACACCGGCTTAAGTCCGGGAAAATACCGGGGGCAGCACGGCGGTCCGGTCACGGAAATATCCGACAGTAACTTTTCCGAGGATTGCCGGGACAATATTATGAAAGAGGAATCTAATCCCGAGGATCCGACGCAAGTCTGATGGGAGGGCTGTCGGGGGTTCTGCGGGAAAAAGCGCAGGCCCGCCGGGCCGCGTCTTCCGGCAGGGTGGCGAAGGCGCAGTAGTCCTTCATCTCGATGGCGTCCACCAGGCGGCCCGGCACGTTTCCGGCCCGGCCCAAAAGCGCCGCCACGTCCCGGGCGGAAGCGCCGTGCCGCCGGCCCAGCCCCACATAGACCCGTCCCCCGCCGGCAAGCTCCTCGCGGCCCGCCTTCCCCTGGGGGGCGCGGAAAACGCGGCCTGGCCGCCGTTCAGCCTTGGCGGAAGGACCGTGCTCCGCCCGGCCGCCCCCGAAACGGTGGCCCGTAGCGTAGCGGCCCCGTAGAGCTCCCCGCCGGCCTTCGTCGCGGAAAGATTCCTCGGCAAATTCCATCACCGTCCCGTACCGGGAGGGATCAAGCAATTCCCCGTAGCTTACGCTGATCAGGGCTTCCACCGCCTTCTCCGCCCCCACCCGTTCAATAAGCTGGCGGCATACCTTGGCAAGGAAGGGGGAAGCCGGAGCCTCCTCCGAGTCCTCTTCCCCGGGGACGGAAACAAGCCCGATTGGAAGCGGTCCGGCCGGAACCTCCTCCGGCGCCGGCCCCTCCGGAACCGGCCCTTCCAATCCGGAAACGGCCGAAACGGAATCGGACGACGCGGGTATTTCCGCCGCCTCCGCCTCCGCCGCGGCCAAAGAGTGCTCCCCGGGGAGGACCTCCAGCACGGAAGCGACAATCCGCGCCCGTACGGCTTTCATCACCGATTTTACCGAGGGAACCTTCATCCAAAGGATGCCGCTTCCCAAAATCCGTTCCATGCTCCGGGAAAGCTGGGTGATCTTCCCCCGTTCCGCGGGAAGGGCCAGGCTTATCGCCTTGCCGCGCCGGCCGGCCCGCCCGGTCCGGCCTATCCGGTGCACATAGCTTTCCCGGTCGCCGGGTAAATCCCAGTTAATCACGTGGGTAAGCCGCTCAATATCCAGCCCCCGGGCCGCCACATCGGTGGCCACCAGGATGGTGGTCTGTTTTGATCGGAAACGCCGCAGGGTCCGTTCCCGGGCTTCCTGGGAAAGATCCCCGTGAATAGCCTCGGCGGGGTAACCCGACTCCACCAGGCGGCGGTTAAGCTCGTCGGTTCCGGCTTTGGTGGCGCAGAATATTAGCCCGTAAAACCCGTCGGCGCTGTCCACAATCCGGCGCAGGGCCTCAAGCCGGTCTTCCCGTTTCAGGATCATGTAGTACTGGTCTACCGCGGGCTTCTCGTCTTCCGGCGCCGCGTCCTCCAGGATATCCACCTCCCCGATGTGGGTCCGTACCACCTTGAGAATCGCCTCCGGCATGGTGGCGGAAAACAGGGCTACCCGGCGGTCGCCTCTGAGTCCCGCCATAATGGTCTCCACATCCTCGAAGAAACCCATGTCCAGCATCTCGTCCGCTTCGTCCAGGATGAACCAGTCAACCCCGGAAAGATCCAGAACCTTGCGATCCATCAGATCCATTACCCGGCCGGGAGTGCCCACCACAATCTCCGTGCCCCGCTTCAGATCCAGGATCTGGGTCCGGATGGAAGCCCCGCCGTAAACCGCGGTGATCCGGGGCCAGAAACGTATATTCCCGTCCGGCCCCTGGGCAATCGCGGAGCTTCCCGCGGCGGGGGTAAGGCTCGCCAATTCCCGGGACACCTGCAGGGCGAGCTCCCTGGTGGGGGTTAAAATCAGCGCCTGGGGGGCGTGCCCCTGCCGGCTTATCCGTTCCACCAGGGGAATGCCGAAGGCGGCGGTCTTTCCCGTTCCGGTCCGGGCTTTGACGATAAGGTGCCCGCTCTCCGCGAGGAGCCGGGGCAGGGCAATGGTCTGAATGGGGGTAGGGTCCGTAAAACCTTTAAGGCTTAAAGCCCCAAGCACGGGGCCGGATAAACCGAAGGAAGAAAAGGAACTGGTATCGGCGATCATATAGTCTGATTATACGGAAGCAACGATAGAAGATACAATAGCATAAATTTGATGAAGATCCAAGCGAGGAGAGGCAAAACCCCCTCAGCGTAAAACCAGGGACGGTTTATCTGTCCAATTCCATGTATAATTTAAATACAATACGAAATGAAATATGTCAATAATTTAGAATTTTGTTAGAATTTTGAAACAGCCTCGTATTTTAACCCGGTATTTCCGGCCGCCGCCGCCGTTTTGCCGGGCTGCCCTTCCTCCCGGAAAAAAGTATAATCCCCCAAGGAGTCTGGAATGCACGTCATAGAAAAGATCCTGGCAAGGGCCTCCGGCGGGGGGAAAATAGAATGCGGCGAGATAATCACCGCCCGGATTGATTTTGCCGAAATCAACGATCTGTACCTCCAAACCCTGTACTCTTTCCGGGAAATGGGGGGAAAGCGGGTGTGGGACAAGGAGCGGGCGGCCTTTGTGTTTGACCACTACGCCCCGGCCCCCACCATTCAGTCGGCCCGGATCCACAAGGAAATGCGGGAATTCGCCAGGGAGCAGAACCTGCGCTACCACTTTGATATCAACAGAGGGGTGAGCCACCAGGTGCTGGTTGAGGCGGGGCTGGTGTATCCCGGCATGATTCTGGCGGCCACCGATTCCCATACCACCACCCACGGGGCCCTGGGGGCTTTCGGCACGGGCGTGGGGGCCACCGACATGGCGACCATCCTCATCTCCGGGGAGTTGTGGTTCCGGGTTCCCGAGATCATCGAGATCAGGATCGACGGCGTTCCCCCCAAAGGGGTGTATCCTAAAGACGTGATCCTCCACATCCTGGGCGCTTTAAAGGCGGACCGGGCGGTGTACAAGGCGATAGATTTTACCGGAACCTATGTGGAGGGGCTTGATGTGGGGGGCCGCATGGTTCTGTGTAATATGGCGGTGGAAATGGGGGCCAAAACAGCCTATATGCGGCCCAACCAGGCGGCGCTGGACTACGTTTCAAGGCGGGCGGCGCGGCCCTTTGAGGTGGTGACAAGCGATCCGGGTTACCGGTACGCGGAATCCTACGTCTTTGAAATTGACTCCCTGCCGCCCCAGATGGCCCTCCCCCACAGTGTCGATACTGTTAAGCCGGTGGAGGAGCTTGAGCCGGAAGAAGTGCATCAGGGTTTTGTGGGGGCCTGTACCGGTGGCAGGGTAGAAGACATAGCCGAAGCGGCGGCCGTCCTCCGGGGCAGGAAAATCGCCCCTTATGTCAGGCTGGTGGTCATTCCCGCGTCGGATCAGGTGATGAAGGAAGCTATGCGGCTTGGGTACATACAGGATCTGATGGACGCGGGGGCCGCTATTTCGACACCCGGCTGCGGCCCCTGCCTGGGCGCCCATGAGGGGATCATCGCCCCGGGAGAGGTCTGCGTAAGCGCCTCGAATCGGAATTTTCCCGGCCGCATGGGCAGTACCGGAGGGCGTATATACCTCGCCTCTCCGGCCACGGTGGCGGCTTCGGTGCTGATGGGAAGGATTACCGATCCCCGGTCTCTGGTTCAGGAACAGTAAGGAGCGGACATGGAAACAAAAATCGCGGGAAAAGCGCTGGTGCTGGGAAAAAACATCGATACGGATCAGATATACCCCGGACGTTTTCTGGAGATCGTGGATCCCAAAGAAATCGGCAGACACTGTCTCTGTGGGCTGGACGAGCGTATCGCCGGCGCTTTTCCCCCCGGCGGCATTATCGTGGCGGGAAGCAATTTCGGCTGCGGTTCCAGCCGGGAACACGCCGCCATAGCCCTGGTCAGCATGGGGGCCGGCGCCGTGATTGCCGAATCTTTTGCACGGATCTTTTTCCGCAACGGGATAAACCTTGGCCTGCCCCTGATTAGCTGTCCGGGAATTACCGGAAAGGTTCGGGACGGCGATACCCTGGAAGTGGATCTGGTAAAAAACCTTGTCGTCGTTCCCCGGACAGGGGAGCTTCTTTCCTTCCCGCCTATGGGCGATCATGTCCTTGCTATCCTGCGGGCCGGGGGCGTTAAAGCCCTGTTCCTGGAAAGAACCGCTTCCCCGAATTAACCGGGTTTTGGAATCCGGGCCGGGACAGACTGCTTTGAACGGATTCTTTTAAGCGTAAAGCTAGAAAAATCAGCGCCTTTAACAATCTTACCACGAGAGCACAGGGAGGAGGAACAGGCGAATTGTTCCTCGTTTTTCCCGATCCGGTTCCCGCCACAGTGTGGACCAAAGAATCGTTTACGGAGAGACCTGGAGACGATGTTGAGTCTATTGTTAATAATATTACCGTCAGTAATTCTACCACGGAGACTGAAGAGGAATGGGATTTGACCCTACAGCCGGGGTGGAACAAAATTCAACGTAACTTTTCTCGTAACAGTACCAGTGGCGGTTACAAAGTTACCGAACGTTACGTAAATGCCCCGGACGATACTTCCGGCTTTAAATGGACGATCAATACCATCAGTCCGTAGCGTTTATAGGGGGCGGGCTGGCGCCGGGCCGGTTCTTCCTTCTGGCCCGGAATGTGCAAGCGGGTGTCTACATCCGTCGCGACATTCCCGCTAAAGGAACGGACGAAGCCTTACCGCCCCAAAAATCCTGAAAGTTTGTTTTGTTGTTCCCGAATTCAAAGATCGCGGATTTTCCGCCTTTACATGCCGTATGTCTTATATATCTTGTGGTAAACTACCAAGAGGAAAATGAAGAATATTAACCACCAAGGCGCACAAAGGAACACGAAGGACAAGTTTTCCTAATTTTATTCCTCTTTCGCGCGCCTTTTCGCCTGGCCTTCGGCCTTGGTGGTAAAATTTCAAAGTATGTCTTTTAGGCTAATCAAGCTACTAGTCCCCGCGCCGAAATAGGCGTATAATTTCAAGGTATGGAATCGGCCCTTCTTACCGCGGAGGATGTAGCCAAACAACTGCGGATCAAAAAGTATACGGTCTACGAGCTTATCAAGCGGGGGGAGATCCCCTCCTCCCGGGTGGGCAAGCAGGTAAGGGTTTCCCAGGAGGATATAGACCGCTATCTTAGGGCCAGCAAGACCGGTGCCTTCCCGCGCCGGCCGGCGGGAAACCCGGAACCCGGGAAGAAGGACGAGGCTCTGAACACGGGCTTGCCTGATGCGGGCCTTGCCGTTGCGGCTTTTGGTACCGGGGCGGACGGCGCCCCCGGACCGGTGATCATCTGCGGGCAAGACCCCTGCCTGGATCTGCTTTTGGGGCGAATTTCGGGCCCGGCCCCGGTACTCCGCTCCTATATGGGCTGTTACAACGGGCTCTACGCCCTCTACCACGGCAGAGTCACCATGGCGGCCTCCCATCTTTGGGACGCGGAAAGCGGTGACTACAACTACCCTTTCATCAAGCGTCTTTTGCCGGGGCTTCCCGTGGGGGTTCTGCGCCTGGCCGGCCGGATGCAGGGCTTTTACGTTAAAAAGGGAAACCCCCTTAAAATCCGGGACTGGGAGGATCTTGCCCGGCCGGAACTGACCATGATAAACCGGGAGCGGGGCTGCGGTACCCGGATACTGCTGGATCAGAAGCTTGTCGGCCTGGGTCTGGACGGCTGCCGTATCCGGGGCTATGGCCGGGAATCCAGCTCCCACATCGTTTGCGCCGGTATTGTGGGCAGGGGCGGGGCGGATCTGGGCTGCGGATGCGAAAAGGGCGTGGAAAACGTGAACACCGCGGAATTTGTCCCCCTCCAGCTTGAGTGGTATGACTTTGTGTTCCGCCTTGCCGACCGGGAGTTTCCGGAGCTGCGCGCCATACTTGCCTATGCGGGCTCCCCGGAATTCAGGCAGGATCTGGAGATGATGGGCGCTTACGACACCTCCCAGACCGGTCATTATGTGGAATTTTCAGCTTGAATAAGTCGGTCCAATTTATTAAAGTGTAGTTTATTCCAAACGCCTGTTTTGGCGATGGTGCTTTGTATTGCTTGGTTTTACTGGAAATTAAGGTTAATGGAGTTTTCCGATGGCTATTCTCAGCGTTGTACTGTTAGTCTTTTTTGTGATTGTCGCGATTCTGCTTATCCTTCTGGTGCTGGTTCAGAACGAGGAAGGGGACAGCCTGGGGGGGATTTTTGCCGGGGGCAGCGGTTCCGCTTTTGGTTCCCGTTCCGGCAACGTCCTTACCAGGGCAACCACCTTTTTAGGCGCGCTGTTTCTGGTCTTAAGCCTGGGTCTTGCCCTGTTAAACCGGAGTCCCGGTGGTTCCGGGGTGGAAGCCGCCGGCCGCCGGCAGTCCGCCGGAACGGCGGAGAGCAACTGGGTGGACGAGGAACTGGAAGCCAGGAATAATCCTCCGGATCAAGTTTTAACTGAGCCTTCCGTGGAAGTGGATGCGGAAGCGGAAGCGTCAGTCTCCCAATAGGCGGGGGAGGGTATCGGCATGTTTCTGCACGATGTGTTTTCCGCGAAGTTTATCAAGGTCGATCTGGAAGCGGAGGACAAGGAAGAAGCCTTTGAGGAACTGGTGGATCATTTCTGCCAGGCGGAGCGGAACAACGCCAGGGAGGAAATTCTCGAGGCCCTGCGGGAGCGGGAGGCGAAAATGTCCACCGGCATCCACAAGGGGATCGCGGTTCCCCACGGCAAGATCAACGCCATAGATCGGGTTTACGGGGTGCTGGGAATCTCCCGCAAGGGAATAGACTACGACGCCCTGGACGGGGAGCCGGTATACCTGCTCTTTATGATCCTCGCGCCCCCGGGCGACTCGGAAAAACACCTGCGGATCCTCAAGCGGTTGGCGGAATTGTTGGAAAATCCCCAGTTTTACATGGAATTGCTTTCCCAAAAGGATCCCCAGGGGGTCTACGGGGTAATCTGCAAATTCGAAGACCTCTTTAATTCCCAGAAGTAGGATAGAGCGGCATGGCGGACGAAATTCCTGAGGAGGGTGGGACGGGCTTTCCGGCCGCCGGTTTGGCCGATGAAAACGTTCTGGGGCACCTTCTCAAGATCGAGGCGGAGGCTTCCGCCTTGGTGGACGACGCCCAGGCCGAAGCCGACCGCCGGGTGGCGGAAGCTGAAAAGCAGAACCGCTCCCGTTACGACAAGGAGTACAGCCGCCGGGCCGCGGAACTGGACGCCGCTTACAGCGGGGAAATCAACCAGATCAAAGCCGATTACCGGAACCGGATTGAGGAATACCGGAAAAGCCTGGAGGCCCTGTCGGCGGATCAGGGCCGTTTTTCAACTTTGCTGGACAAGTTTCTGGAAAACTTGTCTTCCCGGAGGCGCTAGATGCCGGGGGCGGGGGAACGGGCCTACGCTTACGCCAAGGCTTGCGGAATTGTGGGGAAATCCTTTGTGGGAAAACGGATCCCCGCCCTGGAATCGGCAGACCGGCTGGCCGCGCTGGACCGCCTGGTGTTTCCCAGGGGGGGGCGGGAGCTTCCCGAACGGGAACTTCTCCACGATCTGGAGAAACGGATCACCGGCCGGGCGGTTTCCCAGATCATGTCGATAGTCTCCTCTTTCTCCCATCCCCCGGAATTTCTGGCCCTTCTGGTACGAGGCTGGGAGTACGGCGATTTGAAATCAAGCCTGAACGCCCTGGTAAGCGGGGAAAGCTCCTTCAAGGACTGGACGGATATCGGCGCCCTGGGGACGGTCAATTTCGCCGCCTTTCCCGATCTTCCCGCCATGCTCAAAGACACGGAGTTTGGTTTTCTCCTGGACAAGGAGATGAACCTGGTGCGGGGAGGGGACGCGGTGGCCGCCCAGACCGCTTTGGACAAGCGGTACTACCTTTCCCTTTGGCGGGCCCTGAAGAAACTCCCCAAAAGGGACCGGGTTTCCTCGGAAAAGATCCTCGCCGAGGAAATTTCCCTCCGAAACGCCGTCTGGGTGCTGCGGCTGCGGACTTACTACGGCATGAGCGGCGAAGACGCGGCGGGCCATTTGATGGACATTGACCCCCGGGACCGGCGGGGCGGAAGATCCTCTTCCGCCGCCAATTCCCTGGCCGCCGATGCCCGGGCCATACTGGATTTGCCCCTGGACAGCCGCGCCCCCTGGGCGGACTGGAAACGGGAACGGTTCCTCAACCCCGAAAGGCCGGGGGATTCCTGGCGGGCCGATCCCCGGTATTTTCAGAACGCCGCCGGGGCCTATCTTTACCGCCTTGCCCTCCGCTCCTTCAGGCTTAAGCCCTTTTCGCTGGATGTGGTTTTCTGTTTTATCCGCCTCAAGCAGTTTGAGGATGATCTCCTTACCAGTGTGGCCGAGGGCCTGGGCCTGGGGATGTCCAGTCAGGACGTGTTTGCCCTCCTGGAGGTGGAAGCATGATTCGTCCCCGAAAGATGAAACGCATCGAACTTACCGTCCTTACCCGGGATGTGGATCAGGTCATCGAGTACCTGGGCCGCCGGGGGATCATGCATTTTGCCGAATCCCCGGAAAACGCCGGGGCCGGCGCCGTTCCTCCCCCGGAAAGAGGCTCTTTGGGGCCGGGCTTCGGCCTCAGGGGCGGTGCGCCTGAGCCCTTTCGGGCGGACGCCTTCGGGAGCGGCCGGATCCCCGGGCCGGCGCCCAGCGTCCACAGCCTGAACGAGGCGGCCTATACCCATATCCGGGATAACCTGGAAAAGCTCCGTTCCGGGGCTTCTTTCCTGGGGCTGGAACTTCCCGAGGAGCCGGGGGAAGACGCCCGTTTCCCCGGGGAAACCGAGGAAGTTTTAACCGATAAGCTTCACGCGGCGGTAAGCGCCCTGAAGGACAGGGAAAACGAGGCGGAACAGGAAAAACACCGGGTGGAGGAGACCTTGAACGAGGCCCGGGCTTTCGCCAACCTAAACGCCCCCTTTGCCGATCTGGATCAGCTTTCCTACCTCACCCTGCGGGTAGGCCGCCTGGATCCCCGGGCCCAGGAGGGCATCAGGCAGCGCCTGGCGGATCGGGCGGTTGTCATCCGCCTGGGCGAGGAGGGGGACCGGATCCTGGCCGCCGCGTCCCGGAAAGGCCGTTTTGCCCTGGATTCGGAGTTGAAGAACGCGGGTTTTATCCCCATTGTCATTCCCGAAGACTACCAGGGAATACCCGCCGAACTCCTCTCCGGTCTTGAGGACCGGCTTAAAACCGCGAAAGCGGAACTGGACAGGATACGGAAAGACAAGGAGGCCCTGAAACAGGAGACCGCCGCCTCTTTCGCGGGGCTTACCGCAAGCTACCTCATGGCTGCCGCCACGGAGCAGCTCAAGTCCCGGCTGACGGCTACCCGCAGCATATACATCCTCTCCGGCTGGGTTCCCCAGGATGTCTTGCTCCGCATGGTGGAGGATCTGTCAAAATTGACCGAGGGGCGTATCGCCGTCCGGTCTTACAGCCCCGAGGAGATGCCCGATGTGGTCGAGGGCAGAGAGAAGGTGCCCGTATCCTTAAAGCACGGGGCCTTTGTAAAAGGCTTCGAGGGGGTGGTGTTTTCCTACGGGGCTCCCCTTTACGGAACCCTGGATCCCACTCCCCTGGTGGCCTTCTCCTTTACGATCCTCTTCGGCATCATGTTCGGCGACGTGGGCCAGGGGCTGGTGCTGCTTCTGGCGGGAATTGCCGTAGGATGGCGGGGATTTAAGGCGGCCAAGGGGTTCCGATCCTATTCCACCCCCCTGATGGCGGTGGGCGTTTCCTCTATGGTGATGGGATTCCTCAACGTGGAATTTTTTACCAACGAGGAGATCCTGACAGGCCCTATCAGGGCGCTTCTGGGTCTCTTTATGAGCGATCCGCCGGAACGGATCCTCCACCTGATGCCCGAAAAAGGCAACGTGGCGAAACTGCTTTACTTTTTCGGCTTTACCATTGCCGTGGGGGTGCTGCTCAATTCCGCCGGGCTTATCGTGAACATCATAAACAAGTGCATAGCCGGGAAGTACGAGGCGGCTTTCTTCGCCAAAACCGGCCTCGCCGGGCTTCTCTTCTTCTGGTACGCCATTTTTATCGCCCTCCGCTGCCTGGCCGGCGGCAGCTTTGCCTGGTTCGATTTTCCGGGGCTTATCGCGCCGATTCTGGGGATCTTTTTCGGCCCGGCGATCTGGCGGATCCTCAGCGGCGAACGGCCCGTGCTGGCCGAAGGTTTTATGACTTTTGTCATGGAAGGTTTCGTGGAGATCCTGGAGACCCTTTCCACCTATATTTCCAATACCGTAAGTTTCCTCCGGGTAGGGGCCTTCGCCCTGTCCCACGCGGTGCTTTCGTTCATCGTGTTTACCCTCTCGGGCATGGTGGCCCGGAGCGCCGCGGCGGGGCCGGTCTTCGCCCTGGTGGTAGTGATCCTGGGTAACGCCCTTATCATCGTATTGGAGGGGATGATCGTGGCTATCCAGGTGGTCCGGCTCCAGTACTACGAATTCTTCAGCAAGTTTTTTACCGAAACCGGGGTGGCCTTTACCCCCTTCCGGTTCCGCAAAGAGGCGCAGGGTTGATTTTAACGGGTTTGTCCGGAAGCTTGCGATTTCCGGACAGCTCTGATTCGGAATTTGGCGGCGGTATCGCCGCTTGTTATAGGAGTGGTTTATGAAACGTATAATAGTGTTACTGGTGTTGGTGCTGTTTGCCGCGGTCTTGCCGGTCTTCGCCCAGGAGGCCGCCGAGGCGGCCGAGGGAAGTCCCGCTACGCCGGTTTGGAAGTACTTCGCCGCCGCCCTGGCGGTGGGGATCTCCTGCGTAGCCGGCGGCATCGCGGTGGGGCAGATCGGTTCGGCGGCCATGGGGGCCATGAGCGAAAATCCGGAGCTTGCCGGTAAAGCCATCCCCTACGTCGGGCTGGCGGAAGGCATCTGCCTCTGGGGCTTTTTGGTGGGCCTCCTGATAATATTCTTTTAAGTTTTATGTAAATTTTTATGGATTACTTTTTTATGGGAGATCCGGAGCTGGTCACCGCTTTCCGTTTTGTCGGAGTAGGCGGTGTTCCCGTGGCGGACCCGGAGGAGGCCAGGGAGGTCTTTCTGCGGATCACCCGGGGCTGGGACGAGACCGCCGGGACGGCTTTGCCGGACGCGATGAGCGGGGCCGAGGGCTGCCGGGTACTGATCATGACCGAGGAAGCGGCCGACTGGCTGGGGGAGACCCTGGTTAAGTGGCAGCTTTCCGACCGCTACCCCCTGGTGGTGGAGATACCCGGCATCCTTGGGCGGAATCCCGGCCGGAAGACCCTGGTGGACTCCATCCGGGAGGCCGTGGGTATCCATGTGTGAACCCCTTAAAAAACCGTATTTTCGCGGTCTTTAGGCGAGAAAATGCATAATTAGGAAGCTATGGAAGAGTTACAGTCAACAGAGGTATTGGATCGGGAAATTCTGGAAGACGCCCGGCGGAGGGCCTTCCGTACCCTCAAAACCGCAGACGACACGGTAAAATCCAATACCGCCGGGTGGGAGAAGAAAACCGCCGCGGCCCTGAAGGATCTGGATACGCGCCATGAGGAACGCCGGCGGCGGGTGGCGGAGGAGATCATGGCCCGGCTTCCCCTGGATCAGCGCCGGGCGGAGTCTGAAAAGATAGAGGCCCTGCTGTCCAGGGCCCTGGATCTCTGGTACGCCGCGCAAAGCCGCGAACGGATCCTGGGTATGCTGGAAGGGGAACTCCGGAGGCGTCTTGGGGATTACCCCGAATTCGGAAACCGGCCTTTCCGAGTAACTTTCCACAAGCTGGAAGGGGGGGAAGGGGAGGGGCTCTTAAAAAGGACGATGCCCCGGGGGAAATGGGAAATCAACACCTCCGGCCTTGAAGCCGGGGGGGCGGCGGGTGCTTCCTCCACCGGCGCCGGGGCGGCCATAAAGGCCTCCGGGGTGCTTTCGGGCAAGTACCCGGAGCTGATCCTCGATTCCCCCCAGGCAAGGATAACCGCCTCCCTCAACCTGCTGGTGGAGGAACTGCTGTCGGACTACCGCGCCGAGCTTACCCGCGCGCTTATCGGCGATCAGGCGGCGGAGCAATTCGCCGGGCTAAGCCCCGGGGGCCTGTCATGATCCAGGGCAAGGTAAAGCGGATATCCGGCCCGATCATCCGGGCCCAGGGGCTGGGCGGCGCGGGGCTTTTCGACGTGGTGGAGGTGGGGGAAAAGCGGATCGTTGGGGAGATCGTCCGTCTGGAAAAAGAAGAGGCGGTGATCCAGGTCTACGAGGACGAGACGGGACTGCAAATCGGCGCGCCGGCGGTATCTACCGGGAGGCCCCTTTCGGTACTCCTGGGCCCCGGCCTGATGGGAACCATCTACGACGGCATACAGCGGCCCCTGGAGGCCCTCTACAAGAAAAACGGGGCCTTTATGTCCCCCGGCGCAAGGGGGGAGCCGCTGGACACTTCCCGGACCTGGCATTTTACCCCCGACCCGGAACTGGCCGCCAAACTCGCCAAAGGGGAGGAGCTTAAAGCCGTTCCGGGGCTTGTCCTGGGCTCGGTGAAAGAGACCGAAAGCATTGTCTGTAAGATAATGGTTCCCCCCGGAACCCGGGGCGGCGAGATCAGCGCCCTCTCCCCGGAGGGGGATTATAC
>JAITQR010000031.1 GCA_031288815.1 Treponema sp. | reverse complement strand
GCGATTGACTATTGGGGTTTCGCAATTTCAGGCAATGTTTATGATGCCTCAGGTAAAAATATAAAAACTTCAGAGGGCGGCGGACATCGCGGCAGGGTAAACGCGGACGGCACCTCTGGCACTTGGCATTGGACCCGGGATGTGGCAGGAACCAATTTTTAAAAACAATCGAGGCTCTTTCAAAACTGAAGTTTTGTAAAGAACAACTTTCGGTTCAAAGGAAAAAGCGGCTCGCGGGCCGCTTTTTCCGAGGCCAATTTTAAAACCAGCCCGGATTTGAAATTGGCTTAGATTTGTATAGCCAACTCCGAGGAAGGGTTTCACGACGAGACTCTTCCCCGGAGTTTTTGGTTTTCCCAACCAGCCGAGCCTTGGAACAGACTCGAACGCTTATCAGGTTCTCGCCGTTACAGATAAATCAGGCATTGGCGTTCTCAGGACCGATAATTTCAGCCTTGCCGGGTCTTTCCGGGTTTCGGGATACTCCCGGTTTTACTCTTTCCCCGCGGTGTATACCGCGGAGCCGCCGACAAAGTACTTGGAAAGGGTGATAAACAGGACGATCACCGGAATGCTGGCCAGAAAAGCCACGGCCATCATGGCCCCCTCGTTGGCGAATTTTTCCTCCGCGAAGCTCACGATGTAAGTGGGAATGGTTTTAAGGCGCTTCTCCTGGGCTACCATAAGGGGCCACATCAGGTTGTCCCACTGCTGCCGGAAGCTGAGAATGGCAAGGCTCGCCAGGGCGGGGCCGGAGTTGACCAGCACCATTTTTATGAAGATCCCCGGCTCGGTACAACCGTCTATCCGGGCGGCGTCAAGCATGTCCCCGGGGAAGGTTTGCAGGTACTGGCGCATCATGAATACCCCAAAGGCGTTCATCAGGAAAGGGACGATAAGGCCCCGGTAGGTGTTTTGCAGGCCCAGATTGAGTACCACCATGTAAAGGGGCACCATGATGGTTTCAAAGGGGATCATCATGGTCATCATGATGCATATAAAAACCAGGTTCCGCCCTTTAAACCTGAATTTGGCGAGGCCGTAGCCGGTAAGGGAAGAAAGGATAACGGTAAAGAAGGAAACGCTTACCGAAACGATAAGGGAATTCCCCACGTTGCGGATAAAGACGAAATTTCCGTCATTCCCCGCCACGGCTTTGTAGAAGTTGGACCATTCGATCCGGGAGGCGATCCACCGGTAGGGCATGTGGACAATCTCAATGGCCGGCATAAACGAGGCGGTAAGCATAAACAGCAGGGGCAGTAAAACCAGTATGGCCGTTAAAGCCAGAAATATTTTGGCCAGCATACCCGGAAGCGGCGATTTTCCTGAACGGGAGGCTTCGGTTTTCATTTTCCCCTCCTCAGTAGCTAACATCGTCACTCCGGGAAACCCGGAACTGCGCTATCGTAAGAACAAGCATGATTAAAAAGAGCAGTACGCTCATTACCGAAGCCCGTCCTATGTTGTATTCCCGCATGGCGGTGTAATAGATATTGAGGGTTATCACGTCAATGGATGCCCGGGGAGCGCCGCTTTGGATAAAAAGGTACTGGGTCGAAAAGGTCTTTAAACACTGCAGCATGGCCACGGTGGAAACCAGCACCGTGGTAGGCTTTAAGAGGGGCAGGGTTATTTTGAAAAAGGTTTGCAGCTTCCCCGCCCCGTCTACCAGAGCGCCCTCGTAAATGCCCCGGGGAATTTTGGCAAGCCCGGTGATAAACAGGATGGTAAAATAGCCGATATACTTCCAGAAGTAAACGATCATGGTGGAAAAACGGACCATAACCCCGCTGGAAAGCCAGCGCATATCCGTTCCCTCCCGGAACAAAAAGGTGTTCGCCAGTTGGTTCGCCAGCCCGGTCGGCTGGAAGATGATCATCCAGATAAGCGCCGCCGCCGCCGAAGAGAACACGGCGGGGGAGTAATAGATAAGCTGCCAGACCCGGGCAAGCTTTGCCTGGGCGGTGATCAGGCTCGCCAGGACAAGGCTTACCAGTACCAGGGGGACAAAGGTTCCCAGGGTAAAACTGAGGGTCGCGCTGACCGAGTTCCAAAAGCCCGGGGAACTTAGGATCGTTACATAGTTATCAAAACCGATAAAAACCGGACGCAGAAGGGATATCATGTTTTTCCGGTAAAAGCTCATGTAGAAAGCGTTCAAAATTGGATAAAACGAAAACACCGAAAAAAAGACGATGGCGGGCAGCACAAAATACCAGCCCCACCGGGCAAGTTTCCGTTCCAGTCCGCTCTTTGTTTTTAACGCCATAATATCCCCCTGCTCTTTATCAGACTCTTCTAGCGGTTTTCGTCAACCACCGCCTGGGCTTCCCGTTTCAGGGCCGCGTAAACCTGAGCCGGGGTAGTGTCGGTAGTCATTACGTTCACGATGGCCGTGCCGATAAGCTCGTTGATCCGCCAACTGAACGCGGAGTGGTAGACCACGTGGGCGTATTGCAGATCGTCCTTAAAGACATTGCTGTAGGGCATGCTGTTGAAAAGGGCCCCTTCCATAACCGCCTTGGTAGGCTGGGTCAGCGCCACATTCTCAAGGTAGCGATCCCCGTGGCCCAGCATGTAATAGACGAATTTCCAGGCCTCGGACTGCTCGTTTTGGGGTATCTGGGAATTCACCATGTAGTACTGGAAGTAGTAGGTGTTGGAGACATGTTTTCCCCCCTGAAAAACGGGGTAGGGAATGACCATCCAGTCCTGGCTGTTGTAGAAGGCGGGATTGGCGGTCCGCATCCGGGCTTCCTGGTAGATTCCCGACAGGTGCATGGCAATCTCGTTCTGATCGTTGTCGAACTGGCGGCGGGCCGCCGTCATGGTGGGGGAACCCAGGTTTTTGCCGTTGGGGCCCCATTCCCGCATAAAGCTGAGGGCTTTGATCCAGGCGGCCTCGTTGACAATGGCCTCCCTGCCGTCGTCGCTTACCACCTTGCCCCCAAGCTGCTCAACCATGGGAACCCAGGAGATAAGGTAATCCAGGTAGCGGAAATCAAAACCCCGGCGGGTAATGATGTTTCCGTTCCGGCGCACGATCTTCTCGGAAACCGCCATCACCTCTTCCCAGGTTTTGGGATAGTCCCGGTCAGGATCAAGCCCCGCGTCCCGGAAGATCTTTTTGTTCAGATACACGCAGAAATTCACCATTTCCAGGGGAAGGCCGTAGATCTTGCCCCGCTGACCGAACCACTTGCCGTCCTTGTCGGTTACCGGATCAAGCATGCCCGGAAGGTAGGTGGCGCCCAGTTCCTGCTCGCTCTTAAAGCCCAGTTCCTGCGCCGGAATGGGGGCGCAAAGGCCCTGCATGAAGATGGGATAGGCTTTCTGCAATTCCAGGTTCCAGATTGACGGGGCGTTCTTCGCCGCGTAGGCCGCGGGGATAAGATCCTGGATGTTGGTCGAGGGGTACACCGAATAGTTGATAGTTACATGGGGATTGGCCGTCATGTATTCTTTCGCGAACTGTTCCTCCATTTTTTGCCGGTTGGGATCCTCGTGCGTCCAAAGGTTCAAAACCACGGGTTTCTTTTCCCCGCCGCCGGAACCGCCGGAACTTCCTTTGGCTCCCGCCGCGAAAACCCCGGACTTCCCGCCCAACAGGGCCGCGAGAAACACCGCGCCCAATAGCACCGCTCTTTTCATCTAATTCCTCCAAATAACCGAATATCCGAAAGGCCCGTTCCAAACAAGCTCACTTTTCCGGTATAAATCATTATAGTCCACGAGGCGAAAAAAAACAAATCGCTTGACACAAGAAAAAGCCCGTGCTAGGGTGTCCGTAATTTTACAAGGACGAGGTATGAGAATATTACAGGATTACAGCAGGTTTAATGATTCGCTTATTCTGCGTGATTATCTGGCGCTTGACAGAACGGTGCTTGCCAATGAGCGCACCCTGTTTTCGTATATAAGGCTTTCCCTGGGGATAGCCGCGGCGGGGGTCGGGATGATAGAAATTCTCGATATAAAAGCGGCGATAGTATCGGGCTGCGTACTCGTGGCGCTTTCGCCGCTTGTCTGCGTCATCGGTATACTGCGGTTTATGGCCATGCAAAAAAAATTAAAAACCATCCAAAGCGTTTCCGCGCGGGATGCCGCCGCCGTAAAAACAGACCAGGAACAGTAAAGACGTACAAAAGCCGCATGCCCCCGGGTTCGCTCCGGAAGCGCGGCGCCGGAGACGGCGGCTATACGCCGAACATCACTTTCGCCACCGAGAAGTAAACAACCAGGGACGCGCCGTCTATGATGGTGGTAATAATCGGGGCCGCCATAAGGGCGGGATCGAGGCGCAGCTTTTTTGCGATCATGGGAAGGACGCAGCCGACGCTTTTTGCCATCAATACGGTGGCGAAGAGGCTCAGGCTCACCATAAAGGCCAGCGCGGCGTTCCTTCCGTTCATTAAATAGACGCGCAGAAAATTTACCGCCCCAAGGCCGAGACCGCAGAAGGTTCCTATCCGTATTTCCTTCCAAAGCACCCTGATAATATCCTTAAGATCGATTTCCCCCAGGGCCATGCCGCGGATTATCAGGGTGGAGGCCTGGGAACCGGCGTTCCCCCCCGTGTCCATGAGCATGGGGATAAAGGCCACCAGCGCGGGCAGCACCGCCAGGGAATTCTCGAAACCGGAAATTATCCCCCCCGTAACCGTGGCGGACAGCATAAGTACCAGGAGCCAGAGGATGCGGTTTCTCGTCAGGGTAAGGATACTGGTCTTGAGGTAGGGATCGTCCGAGGGGTTCAGGGCGTTCATCTTTTCAAGATCTTCGGTGTTTTCTTCCTCGATGATGTCCATGATGTCGTCCACCGTGATAATACCCACCAACTGCCGTTCCCTGTCCGCCACCGGCATGGCCAGGAGGCTGTACTTTTTAAACTGGGCGGCCACCATTTCCTGGTCGTCCGTGGTAAGGACAAAAAGCGGGCTTGAATCCATTATGTCGCCGATCCTGTCCCCGAGCCCTGAAAGCATAAGGGTCTTTGCCGATACTATGCCGATAAGCTGACCGTCCGGACGGACAACGTAACAGGTATAGATAGTTTCCTTGTTGAGCCCGGTAGCCCTGATAACATCGAAGGCTTCCTTTACCGTGGCGCTTTCCGGCAGATCGATGTATTCGGTGGTCATAATACTGCCCGCCGAATCCTCGGGATACTGGAGAAGCTGGTTTATAACTTTTCTCTTTTCCGGGCTAAGGTTCCGCAGCACCCGTTTTACCACGTTGGCGGGCATTTCCTCGATAAAGTCCGTCGCGTCATCGGCAAAGAGGTTGTTTATTATTTCTCCTACTTCCGTGTCCGTCAGGGCTTCCACCAGGATCTGCTGTTTGTCCGCTTCCAGATCGGAGAAGACCTCGGAGGCGGTATACTTCGGCAGAAGCCTGAACACCTGGATGGTTTTTTCGATCTTCAAATCCTCGAACAGTTCCGCGATATCCGCCGTGTTCATATCCAGGAGCAGGGACTTGAGTACCGCCGGGTTAACCGGCTCGGCGTTAAAAAAATCCTGCAGCGCTTTTCCTGCCATAACAGTATTCCTGTAAAAAATAGTCCGCCGGATCTTCTTCCCGAAAACCCGGCGGACATTCAGACCAAACCCGGTAAACTAAACCGGTTCGCCCGAAAGGTAAAGCCGCAGCTTAAAGAGGCCGGGACGCACCCGGTATTTTTCCAGGGTATCCGGTCCGCAGGTGGCGGTTCCCACGCCCCGCTGGGCCATATCGATGCTGATGAAGTAACGGCCCTTGCCCCCCTCAAAGGTATCCTGTAAGTCGCAGGTGTGGAGGGCGGCGAGAAGGTTCTC
>JAITQR010000002.1 GCA_031288815.1 Treponema sp. | reverse complement strand
GAGATCATCCGGCGGTAGCTGTAGCCCCGGTTTTTGCAGTACTTTTCCAGCCGGGCCAGCATGTCCCTGCTCAGGTTTACCGGGGTTATGCTCAGTTTGTTGTCCATGGTGTAGGTGGCGCCGTTTCGTTTACAGGATTCGTCAAGGCTGTCGCGGATCTTTGCCACGATATCCTCGATGCTGGCCTTGTTCCGGGAACGGACATCCACGGAGAACTGGACTTCCTCGGCCACGATGTTCATGCCTCCGGGGAGAACCTTTATATAGCCCGTGGTCGCCACCGTGCCCTCCCCCTTTTCCCGGGCCCAGTCGGGGATCTTCGCGATCACCCGGGAGGCGGCCTCCACCGCGTCGATCCGCATATCCATAGGGGTAGTCCCCGCGTGATCCGATCTGCCCCGGACCGTAACGATGTAACGCTGGATGCCGACAATGCATTCCACCAGGCCCAGTTCGTCGCCGCTCTGGTACAGAACCGGCCCCTGTTCAATGTGCATCTCCACAAAGGCCTTGATGGTTTTCAGGTCCCAGGCGGCCCGGGGCAGGTTTTCGGGAACCAGGCCGTAGCCCTTCATGGCCTCGTAGACGGAAACATCGTCCTTGTCCTTGTAGTGGCGCAGATCTTCCTGGGACACCTGGCCGAGGATCGACTTGGATCCGAAATAACCGGTACCGAAACGCATCCCCTCCTCGTCGCAGAAACCGATAACGATAAAGTTCCGTTTAAGGGTCTCCCGCCTCAACAAACGGGCGATTTCGATGCCCGTCATGATCCCCGCCAGGCCGTCAAAGTCGCCGCCGTTATTTACCGTGTCGAAATGGGAACCCGCCACCAGGGCGGGCAGGGAGGGGTCGGCGCCTTTCAGCAGGCCGATTATATTGCCCGCCTCATCCTCCCGGACATCAAGCCCCGCCTCTTCCATCATGCCCCGGATGTGATTCGCCGCGGCCCGGGCCTCCTTGGTAAAGGGCAAACGGGTGGTACCCTCTCCGGGAGTCGCGGTGTACTGGTGCAGGGTCCGCAGATTCTTTTTCAGGTTTTCGGTAATTTCGTCCATATTCATAACCTTATCCTCCCCGCCGGCCTTAGGCCGCCCTGTCGTATTCGACGGTTTTTGCCTCGTTGTAGACATACCGATCCAGTTCGCCCAGCTTATCCGAAACCAGCATACCGATAAGGACATCCACATCCACGTTCATGATAGTCCTGAACATTCCGGAGAACCAGTCGATACCGATGAGGATGGCGATGCTTTCCAGGGGCAGACCCAGGGAGCTGGCAAGGAAGGTGTAGGTGATCACCATGCCGCCGGGGACAACGATGGTACCCATGCACATCAGGCAGGAGAGCAGGATCGCCATGCCGAGCTGGTAGGGCCCCAGGGCGATGCCGGTGGCCTGGCTCATAAAGAGGATGGCCAGTACGTAGCACTGAACCGCGCCGTTACTGTTCATGGACATGGTAATGGGGCCGGTAAAGTCCGCCACCCGGCGGCTTACGCCGAATTTGGTTACCGAGTCTTCCATTTTGGTGGGGAGGCAGATGGCCGACGAGGTCGTGGTCAGGGCCATGATCGACATCTTGGCGAATTTCTTGGGCATCTTGAAGGGGTTGACCTTGCAGAACGCCGCGGCCAGGGGGCCGTAGAGCAGGAACTGGATAATGTCGCCGATAAGGAGAGCCCCCAGGAATTTCCCCATGGGGATGACCACCCGGAAACCGATGGCGCCGGAAACATTGGCCAGGAGGCAGAAGATACCGACCGGGGCCAGGTTCATCACGATTTTTATGATGTTCATGATGATTCCGTTAAGGCCCTCCACCACCTCAAGGATGACGGTTTTTTTCGAGGCTCGGGTATACATGCCCATGGCTACCCCGACAAAGATAGAAGAGAGGATGCAGGGAACCATGGTGCCCGAGGACATGGCGCCGATGACGTTGGTGGGAACGAAGCCCAGAAGGGTATCCTGGAGGGAACCTACCGCGGCGGGGGCGCTGATGTCCGCCTTTTCCGTAATGGTGATACCCTGTCCCGGTTTGATAATAAAAGCCAGCGCAAGCCCCAAAAAGGCGGACACAATGGTGAAGGAGATGATCCACTTAAAGGTATGGAAGCCCATTTTTCCCATCCCCGTGCCGTCCACCTTGCCGACCGCCGCCGCCACAGAGGTCATTACCAGGAGAACCACCGACATTTGAATCAGCCGGATAAAAATGTCGCCGATAAATTTCAGGTTTGCCGCCCAGGGTCCGATCAGCGAACCGAAGATGATGCCGCCGATGGTTCCAATGAGAATCCAGGTAGTCAGGGAAAACCCCTGTTTCGTTTTTTCCGCCGCCATAGAACGCTCCTCGTTGTTCCGGGTTTCCCCGGCAGATTTATTAAAAAAAGGTTGACCGGACAACCACTTTTTAATTATGTCATTGTCCCATGGCTATTTTAAAAATGCAAGCTTTTTTTAAGATTTTTTTTAATTTTTTTCACGGATGTTTCATAAAAAAATACATTGAGCGCGGGACGAAACAAGACCGGTAGCGCCAGGACGGTTCGCCGGCCCGCCCGGACATGGGGAACCTTATCCGGCGATTCGGCGCGGGCAGTCTGTCAGGTGAGGCTGTTCCAAAACTTCAGCTTTTGGAACAGCTACCGTGAATTTTTTACTGGGTTTTAAGCTGGTACCGCTGCCGGGCCTTGGCGAGATGGGTTTCCATCATTTGCCTGGCCATGACGGGATCCCGGGCGGTGATGGCGGTGTAGATGTTGCTGTGTTCGGCGTAGATGTTCCGCAGATGCTCCATGGTCAACATCCCGCTTTGGCTGATATAGCTCAATATCTTCCGGGAAGTCGCCAGAAGCTCGTTGATGATGGGATTTTGGGAACAGGCGGCAATGGCCAGATGAAAATCGATATCCAGATCAAGAAAGTCCCTGAAATTCGCCTCCTTGAAAGCCTGTATCATCTTGCCGTAGATCCGTCCCAGGTTATCCAGGGATTTGGCGTCCGCCTTTTCCGCCGCCAGCCGGGCGGATTCCACCTCCAGCACGTTCCGCACGTCGATGATATGCCCCAGACGGCTTTCGCCGATCAGGAAGGTCCAGGACAGGGGCAGGTGGTGAAAGCCCTTGTTTTCCGAGGCGATGAAGGATCCGTGGCTCGGCAGGATTGTGATGATCCCCAGGGTACTGAGCACCTTGAGCGCCTCCCTGACGGCGGATCTTCCCGCCCCGAAGAGACTGCCCAGCTTCCGTTCCGGGGGCAGCTTCGATCCCGGCCGCAATTCGCCCCGGATAATGGCGTCCATCAGGTAATCGGAAATCGCCTCCACCAGGGCCTCCGTCGTGCCCCGGCCCTTGCCCCCCGGCGTTTCCTTTTCCCCCAGGATCTCCCCAAAAAAAAGCTCGATATTTTTAGCGAAATCGTCAGGATCTTCCCGGAAAACCGCCCGGTCAATCTTCATCGTCCGGGCTATCCGGTCCGCCAGATCCTCAACCCCGGCGGTACTGCCGTTTTCAATATTGGAAAGGGTCGGAACGCTGATAAGCGGCCCCCCCTCGTCGCAAAGGTAAGTCCGGATAAAATCCTTTTGGGACAGTTTTAAGCGCCGCCGCAGGGTAAGCAGGTTTTCCGGTATATTTTTTACCGTTTCGTCTTTTTCCGTAAGTTTTTCCATGCTCCGGGGCTCCGGCCTCCTGTATTTCCAGCAGCCTGTCGCGAGTGGGTTTTGCGCCGCCAGGACCGCGAAAACCCCGCTTATCCGGCTCCCGCGAACCTTTGATTCGAACGGAGTTTGCGGGGTAAAAAAATCGCCTCCCCGGCGATTTTTTAGGGTTTCACCCGCGAAGCGCGACAAACTCCTCCGGATACTACCGTGGTTTTCCGGGGGATGGCAAGAACCCCGATTTCCGGGACGCCCGGTAAGACAAGGCCCCTGAAAACTTGAACGTTCCGAGGAAAATAGCCCTGGCCCGCTTACGCGCCACGGAGGTTTCCGAGAAACGGTTCAGTGCAAAGCGCAAGATATTCAAGGCACCCGTTAACCCGGATTTCCCGTATTCCGTCTTATTCGGAAAGTAAACGCTTTTGCCCGGAGGAAAGCCTACGGATTTCCGGTCATTGTTTTTTTACCCGCCCTTTCCTATAATTCCCTCCTATGAAAAAGTCATTCCCCATCTTTATCTTAGGCCCGCTCGCGGCCCTGATTGGGCTTGGGATCTTTATCGCCTGCGTGACCAATCCCCTTACCGGCAAGAGGACCATGGCCTTCGTGGATAACAGCCAGCTTTTCCCCTCCTCTTTCCAGCAATACCAGGAATTTATCGGGCAGAGCACGGTGGTATCCGGGACGGCGGAGGCCCGGCTGGTGGAGAAGGTCGGTACGCGAATCCGGGGGGCGGCGGAGAGGTGGCTTGACGCTGAAACCGCCGGGGATTACCTGAGGGACTACCAGTGGGAATACCACCTGGTGCGGGACGATCAGGTTAACGCGTGGTGTATGCCCGGGGGGAAAATCGTGGTGTACACGGGGATACTCCCGGTTACCGCTACCGAGGCGGGGCTTGCCACCGTCATGGGTCACGAAGTCGCCCACGCCCTTTTGAACCACAGCCAGCAGCGGATGAGCGCCGGGATGCTGCAGCAAATCGGCGCCGCCGGTCTCAGCGTGCTTACCATGAACCGTTCGGAGGAAACCCAGGCCCTGGCCATGACGCTTTACGGCGCGGGATCGGAGATTTTCGGTACCCTGCCCTTCAGCCGCGGTCACGAGAGCGAGGCGGACCGTATCGGCCTTATCCTTATGGCCATGGCGGGCTACAACCCGGATGAATCGGTTCCTTTCTGGGAACGGATGAGCGGCCTGGGGGGAGGCGGAATCCCCCAGTTCCTCAGTACCCACCCTTCCCACGAGACGAGGATAAAGGATCTTCAAGGCTGGATTCCCGAAGCCCGGGCTAAGGCGCTGGAATTCGGGGTAAGCCTCTCGAGCCGGTGATTTACCGCGAGACCCCGGCGCTTTAACCGATGATCAAATTCCTCCATACCGCCGATCTGCATCTGGGAAAGGTTCTGCACGAACAGAGTCTTATCGAGGATCAGCGCCACATGCTTGACAATCTTGCCGGCCTTCTGGCGGACGAATCCTACCAGGCCCTTATCGTCGCCGGGGACGTGTATGACCGGTCCATCCCGTCAACGGAGGCGGTAGAGCTTTTCGGTTCCTTCCTGGGAAAAATCAAGGCCCGGCGGCCTTCCCTGGAAATACTTATCATTCCCGGTAACCACGATTCCCCCGTCCGGCTGGGTTTCGGGCGGGAGCTGTTCTCCGGCATGGGGCTCCGTTTTGCCACCGATCCCGGGGATTGCGGCAAGCCGGTGATCCTGAAAGACCCGGAAACCGGGAAAAGCTGTGCCTTCTTTTTGCTCCCCTTTCTCAGTCCCGGTTCTTTCCGGCCCGGCCCGGCGGAAAAGCCTTGGGAGAGGACCGGGGAGTAGGCGGAATCCTGGACTTCCCAGGCTCGGCTTGCCGCGGAGGCGGCGAGGCGGCTTGAGGAGGCCCGGCGACGCTACGAAGCGGAGGGGGTGTCCCGTTTTGTACTGGCCGCGCATCTTTTCGCCGCCGGGTCTCTGGAGGCGGGTTCGGAACGGATCTTGCTGGGAAACGCGGAACTTACGGACATGGAACTTTTTTCTGGCTTTGACTACGTGGCCCTGGGCCACCTCCACCGGATACAGCGGGCCGGAAAAAACGGCTGGTACTCCGGCAGCCCCCTGGCCTACTCCTTCGGCGAGGCGGAAGCGGAAAAGTACTTCCTCTCGGTGGAACTTGACGCCCCCGCCGGGAATCCGCAGCCGCTCATCAGCCCTGTCCCCGTTCCGCCCCTGCGGAAACTCCGCCGGATTTCCGGCCCCTTTGAGCGCTTCTTCCGGCCCTCCCCGGGGGATACGGAACTTTCGGCCGCGGCGGAAGACTATCTGGAGATAAGCCTTAGCGACCGGGGGCTTACGGAAAACGCCCTTGCCGTGCTGAGAAGGAATTTCCCCCATCTCCTCTCGATCCGCCAGGACGCCGCCTTATCCAGCCTCCTGGCGGAGCACGCCGTCATCGGTCCGGCGGAACGGCCGGGGGAACGGAGGGACACGGTGGAGGACTTTGGGGAATTCCTCACCGGGCTTTACGGGGAAGCCGACCCGGGGGAACTTGCCCTGTTCCGTGAACTTCTCGCGGAGCTTGAGAGGGAGGAACAGGAACCGTGAAGCCCGAGAAACTGGTGATGGAAAATTTCGGCCCCTTTGCCGGAAGGGAGGAGCTGGACTTTTCCCGCCTGGAGGACATCTTCCTTATCACCGGCAAGACCGGTTCCGGCAAAACCACCGTCTTCGACGCCATTTGCTTCGCCCTCTACGGAAAGGTTCCGGGCAGCAGGGGGAGCTACACGGCGCGGCTGAGGAGCGATCACGCCGGGGAAGACGCGGAGTGCTGGGTTTCCCTGGAATTTTCCCTGGGGGAGCGGCGTTACCTGGTGAGACGGAGCCCCAAGTACAAGCGCCTGCGGAAACCCGGGGCCGCGGCCACCCTGATTGATGAAAGCGCGGTACTTTGGGAGATCTCCGAAGGGAAAAAAGTCAACGGAACGGCGCGAAAAACCGAGGCGGATCAGAAGATCCGTGCCCTTATCGGTCTTGAAGCCGAGGAATTCTTTAAAATAGTCCTCCTCCCCCAGGGTGAGTTCGCCGAATTTCTTCGGCAAAGTACCGCGGAACGGCAAAAGGTACTGGGGAAACTCTTTCCCGTGGAAAAGGCCGCCCGGATAAGGGAACTGGCCCAGAAGAAAGCCGGGGAAGCCCAGGCCCTGGCGGCGGAAGCCCAGCGGATACTGGACGAGATACGGGGCCGGTTTGGCCAGGAAGACTATCAGGCCCTGCATGACGCCGCGGAAGGAGCCTACCGGAGGATAAGGGAAAGGCTCTCCAAGCTGGGGGAAGAAGAACAGAGGCAGCGCCGAGTCCATACCCTGCGGCAGAACGAGGCGGAAGCCGCCGTCCGGCTGGCGGAGAGCGAGGCGCGGGAGAGACAGGCCGAGGAAAAGTCAGCGGCGGTAAAGGAAAGGGAAAACCTCCTCTCCCGATCCCGGAAGGCCCGGCCCCTGGAAAAATTCCTTAGGGCGGCGGAACAGGCGGAGGAAGGGGCCCGGATCGCCCTGGCGGCGCTTGCCGGGGCCCGGGAAAGGCGGACAAAGGCGGAGGAAGCCTACGCCGAAGGGGAGAAACGGAAGGGTGACTCCCAAAAACTGGAAGAAGAAACCCGCCGGCTGCGGGAGAAGCGGCCCCTCCTCCTCAATATGGAGGAAGAGGGGGAAAAGCTTACAGCCGCCAAGGCCGAAGCGGAAGAAACCCGGCGGTTACGGGCGGAACTTGAAAAGAAAAACGCTTTTTTCCGGGAAGAGCTTGAAAAACAGGAAGGGGAAATCAGGCGGCTGGAAGCCCTCGCGGCGGAAGCCGGGGAGACCGAAAAGCGGCTGGAACAGACCAGGGTCTTTAAGGACGCCTGCATGGCCCTGCGGAAAATCGCCCTCCGGCAAGAGGGGTTCTTTCGGGAAGGGGCCGCCATCGAGGAAAACCTCAAGGGTCTTGAAGTGCGGCGGGGAGAACTGGAGAGACGGATAGCTGTTCTTGGGGAGGAACTCAAGGGCCTGAGGGAAGAAAAGGCCCTGGGTGAAAACGCGGATATGGCGGCCCGCCTGGCGCTTCTTTTGGAACCAGGCCTTCCCTGCCCGGTCTGCGGCGCCACGGAACACCCCCGCCCGGCTCCGGCGCGGATTTCCCCTTTCAGCCTGGACGAGCGGATAAGCGCCCAGGAAGGCTCCCTGCGGAAAGATGAGATGGAACTTTCCGCCCTGAACGCGGAACACCGGACCAAAACCGGCGCCCTGGAAAAGAACCGCGCCGACCTTTCCGCCCTGGAAGCCGAGATCCGGGAAGTAAGACGCGCCGTCCCCGGCGAAATCCTTTTACCCGGCCAGGCCCGCCTTCCCCCAGCCGGGGAATTCGACGGGATCATAAAAGAGAGTTCCGGCGCCCTTAACGATCTCATCTCCCGGCAGGGAAAGATTCGGGAGGCGGAGGGCCGGATAAAGATCCTCTACCGGGAACGGGAAGGACTGCGGAAAGAGCTTACGGAAAACGAAAGGGAACTGGCCGGAATGGCGGAGAAGGAGAGGAACCTTGCCGCCGGTATCGGGGAGGGGGAACGGAAATACGAAGCCCTTAAAAAAACCCTGGAGGCGGAAATTCCCGGCGGCCTTAGTCTGGAAAGACTGGACAAGCTACAGGCGGAGCAGGAAGGGCTGATCGCGGCATACCGGGAACAGTTCGATCAGGCGGGCCGGAACCTGGCCGCGGCCCAGGCGGACGAAAAAAACGCCCTGGGCCGGAAGGAAGAAACGGAAAGGGAGTTGGCGGAAGCCGGAAAGAGTCTTCGGCGGGAACTGGCGGCCAGTCTGTTCAAGGATCCAAAAACCCTGACGGAAAGCCTTCTGGTACAGGAAGCGGAAGAATCCCTGGACCGGGAAATAAAAAACTGGTATGAGGAAAAGGCGCGGCTGGGTTCCCGGGTGGCCGAGCAGAAGAAGCAGCTTGGACTTATCCGGCGGGAACTGGAAGCCCTGGGGGAAGAGCCCTATCCGGAAGCTCCTCCCCAAGATTCCCGCCCGGAGACAGCGGTAAAAAATTCCCCTTCCGGAACCCCGGCGGGCTCCCCGCTTGAGGCCGCCGGGGAACGGCTCCGCCGCCTGGAGGCGGAAATCGCGGAGGGGGAAGCCGAACGGGATCGGGCTTACGCGGAACTTACGGGCATGGAAAAGGACAGGGAAGCCCTTGAGGAGGCGGACAGGCGCTGCCGGGATCTTACCGATAAAGCCCGGGGACTGCGAAACCTGGCGGACGATCTGGCGGGGAAAAATCCCCGGAAAAAGCCCTTCGATTCCTGGCTTTTAGGGCTTTACCTCGCGGAGGTAGCCGCCTTCGCCACCCGGCGGCGTGAGAAAATGAGCGAATCCCGCTACTCCCTGCTCCTGGACAGCCAGCGGGAAAACGGCCGGGGATACGCCGGACTGGATCTGATAGTCTTTGACGCCTATACGGGCAAGACCCGGCCCTGCGCCACCCTCTCCGGGGGCGAAAGTTTTATGGCCTCCATAAGCCTTGCCCTGGGGCTTGCCGATTCCATCCAGAGCCGTTCCGGCGGGGTGCGTCTGGACGCGGTCTTTATCGACGAAGGCTTCGGCAGCCTGGACGAGGGAAGCCTGGACAAGGCCCTCCTCATCCTGGACGAGCTGCGGGAACACCGCATGGTGGGACTCATCTCCCATGTGGGGGAAATGCGTTCCCGCATTCCCTGCCGGGTAGAAATCGTCAAAACCGGATCGGGTTCCCGCATCGAAACCGGCGTATAAAAACAAGCTTTTTTATGTTTTACCATGTTCCATACCTTGAAGAACTGTCCTTGGATTGGATCGGAACCCGAAAGACCGAACCCGCAAAGTGCCGCGGTACCTGAAGTCATACCCCGGCGGCGACACGGTGCGGTTGGATCGGGCGCACTGAGCGGAAAATCCCGGTTGTCCGGCATCCTTACGCGGTTCTGTTAGGCGATGTAAAATCCGCTCGAAGCGTTGTGCCGCGGACGGCACGGCGTCCTTTCCTTTGAAAAATTACTCTTTAGTCTCACTATGAGTGATTAGCCCAATGGAACCGTCCGCATTTACAATTTGAATAAACAAGTGGATATTCCATTTCGAATCGGTATAAGTGATTTTCCAGAGCAAATAATCGCCGGCCTGTAAAGCAATACCCCTTGCTGTTTTTATCGCGTTAATCACTGCTGTCCGGTTTAATTTCATAGTAAGCCCTCCAGAAGGGGTTGAAGTGAAGCGATTTCAGGTGGGGGCGGTTTAGTAGCACATAATTCCACAATAGAACCTTTGGTAAGAAGGGTTGTCTTTATCATTTGCAATA
>JAITQR010000290.1 GCA_031288815.1 Treponema sp. | reverse complement strand
TTTCTGCCGGAAAAGCGACGGGGTAATCGCCGGTTCCGCCCTTACCATGATCCGGGGTGTCCGGAACCTGGTCAACTTCGGCTTTTCCCTGGAAGACGCGGTAAAAACCGCCGGTTTCAACCCCGCCCAGGTGATGCGTTACCGGAACAAGGGGGCCATCATCCCCGGCCACGACGCGGATCTGGTGGTTTTCGCCTGGAGCGCCGGGGCGGAAGACGGGAAAAGCAGCCTGCGGGTTCTGGCGGCTATCTCCGGCGGTATAATCAGAAAAAATATCCTAACCGAGGAGTTTCTATGCGCTTAATAATTTGCCGGGATTATGCCCATCTGAGCGGCTGGACGGCCCGCTACATTGCCAAACGTATCAGGGAAGCGGCGAACCGGGAACGGCCTTTTGTTCTGGGCCTGCCCACCGGCTCAAGCCCCCTGGGGACCTACCGGGAACTGATCGATCTCCGCCGGAAAGGGGAATTGTCCTTCTCCCGGGTGATCACCTTCAACATGGACGAGTACCTGGGCCTGCCCGCCGGCCATCCCCAGAGTTACCGCCGCTTTATGGATGACAACTTTTTCCACGCCATCGACATCGATCCGAAAAACACCCACGTCCCCGACGGGACCGCCCCGGATCCGGAAGCCGAATGCCGGGCCTACGAGGAGGCCATCGCCGCCTCCGGGGGGGTGGATCTCTTTCTGGGAGGGATGGGAAGCGACGGGCACATCGCCTTCAACGAGCCCGGTTCCTCCCTCCGGTCCCGGACCCGGATCAAGACCCTGACCACCGAGACCCGGATCGCCAACGCCCGCTTCTTCGGCGGGGATCCGGAGCAGGTGCCTCCCACGGCCCTCACGGTAGGGATAGGTACCATCATGGACGCCCGGGAGCTGCTGATCATCGCCTCGGGCCACGCCAAGGCCCGGGCCCTCAAGGCGGCGGTGGAGGGATCGGTAAGCCACTGGTGGCCCCTCTCCTGCCTCCAGATGCACCCCAAGGCCCTCATTGTCTGCGACGAGGAAGCCCTGGACGAACTCAAGGTAGCCACGGTGCGGTACTTCAAGGCCCTGGAAGGGCCAGCACTGGAAGGGCCGAACCTTGCAGGGGAAACATGAGAGGCCGGGTCCTGTTCCTTGCCCTCTCCCTCCTCTCCCCGGCAGGGGCGCCGGAGCTGCTCCGGGCCGATGAACAGGGCGGCGCGCTGGCGGCCTTTTCCCGGCCTTCCCGCCTTTGGGGTACGGGGGCCGAGGGGATCATCGAAGAAGCCTACCGGCTCTGCTTCAAGACCTGGATTCTGGACGGCAAGGTAATGAACCTGCGGATGCCTTTTGCCCAAAACAACGAGCGGGACATCATCTCCGATCGGGAGTGGGAGTTTCTGGGGCGCGGCAAGGCGGAACCCGGCGAACTCTGGCCGGTCATTGGGGCCCTGATCGATTCGGAGGACTTCCGGGAATACACCCGGACCCTGGGCGACGGGCGGGAGAAAGTGATTATCTTCGACATCCCCAGCCAGAGCTGGACCGGTTCCCGGGATCTCTTCGATATCGCCCGGATGAAGGCCGGGGCCTACCGGGGGCTGCCCCACCGGCCCTACGTGCTGGCAGACGGCCGGGGGCTTGAGGAGACCGATGTTTACAACTACCTGTACTGCGTGGGGCATACGGGTATGGACTGCTCCGGCTTTGTGTGGCATGTGCTGGCCTACCTGGCCCGAGCCGGCGGCCTGGATCTGGGACAGGCCCTGGCGAGAACCCTGGGGGTCAGGGGGGGAGATCAGCCTTCCTGGTACGCGGGGACCGCCTTTTACAACTCCCGGAGTTCCCAGGTTAT
Organism: Treponema sp.; assembly: GCA_031288815.1. The sequence continues at coordinate 817 of JAITQR010000290.1, read as the reverse complement.
CCCGGTAGAGGACGGGATCGCCAATTTACGGCCCGGGGACATCCTCCTGTTCCGGGGCTCCGATGGGGAAATGTCCCATTCCGCCGTCATCCAGTCGGTAAATTTTTCCACCGGAACCATCCGTTACCTCCAATGCACCGACGAGGCCCCGCCGGATGAAAGGGGGGTTCATGAATCGTACATCTATTTCGATCCCGCCCGGCCCGGAACCTCTTTAAGCGATCCCGCCCTGGTCTGGACGCAGAAACGCTACGCCCCCTTCCCCGGAGAAAAAGAGTCTCCCTTCTCCGACGATGGCGGCCGCTACCGGGCTTTCGCCGAACTGGGGGGCGGCCGGGTGGTGCGGCTGCGGATACTGGCGCCGGTGATAGAGAAGCTGAACCATTAGTGTTTTCCAAAAAACACGGGGATTATAAACCCTGGTTGTTAAACACCGCGATTCCGTGGATGTTCAGGAGGGTAAAGAATTTCTTCTTGTTTCTTAAGGGAACCACCAAAAATCCGCCTTCGGCGCGGTGGACAAGGGATCTCAGTTCCGTATCCCGCAGCAGTTCCTCCGCGATACTCCGGTCGGCGGGGAGGGGGTATACCAGCATGTCGTCCAGGGGCCGGTCAAACAGCCCCGCCCGGTTCAGGACTTTTTCAAAAAGGGCAAGCCAGTGAGGCGCGGGGGCCGGATCGATCAAGGCTTTAAATTTTTCTATCCGATCCTGTATCTGGCTTTTATCGCTACAGCCCGCGATAAACGAATCGGGACTCACCCTCCAGCGGTTCGTGCCGGACCCGGCGCCGGATTCGTCCCGGCTTTTCTTTTCCG
>JAITQR010000287.1 GCA_031288815.1 Treponema sp. | reverse complement strand
CTTGAGGAAAAAGATATTCCCTCTAATGCCTCTACTGCCGGCGGCTGGGCTACTGAATACCTGGGGGAAATTCCACAAGAAGGGTATTGTTTTACATTTAATAATTTTTCAATCACCGTGGTGAAAACATACCACAATCGAATTATGGAGCTTATGGTAACTCCCTCTTGAAGGGCTTACCAGGTATGCGATAAAATCGAAAGCTATATGGTTATGGGGCTGAGACCCTTAACGGAGGCAAACATGAAGACGGTAAAGGACAAATGTGTTCTGGTGGGCGCGGATTTTGCGGGGTTCCCCCTCAAGGAAGCGGTGGTTAGCCACCTCAAGGCTAAGGGCTGGAACGTAACCGACATCGGGGTACGGTCCGCGCATGAAGAGAGGCCGGAGATGTTCCACCGCATCGGGCTCAAGGTTGGGGCAAAGATCGCCGAGGGTGAATTTGAGCGGGCCCTGCTTTTCTGCGGCACCGGCATGGGGATACACATTGCGGCGAGCAAATGTCCCCGGGTTCATTGTGGCGTGGTTGAAAGCGTACCCGCGGCCCTCAGGGCCATTACGGGAAATGGCGTCAACATCCTTGCCATGGGTGCTTTTTACGTTGCCCCCCAGATGGGGATGGATATTGCCGACGCCTTTCTGGAACACAAGCTTGGCGACGGTTACGAAGACTGGAAAAATTTCTACGAGTTTCACAAACTCGCCATAGACGAGCTCGATGCCTTTGATTACGGGGAATTCAAAACAAACGGCTTTGAGGTAAAAAAACTGGGCGATGTGGCTCTTGGCGCTCCCGCGTACGGCGTTCTGGCACAGTAACGCGGCACGCAGTTATCGTTCCACGTTGAATAAAAAGGACAGGCTGTGCAATCAGGATCTTTGACGCAGAGGCCAAAGGCCGTGTTTCTGGATATTGACGGAACCCTTATCTCCCGCGATAAGGGCCCCTTTGATGAGGACCTTGAACAAATCGAGGCGGCCTGGAAGCAGGGGCATAAGATTTTTCTCTGTACCGGCAGGGCCCTGGCCAACATTCCCGCTTCCCTGAAAAAGCTCCCCTTTATTGACGGTATGGCCCTGGGCAGCGGCGCCCACGTGATATACGGCGGAAAAACAATCTACCAAAAACAGGCAAGCCCGGAAGCCTTGAGGGCCGTATGCGCATACTATCTGAAACAAAACCGCTGGTGTGTTTTTGAGGGGATTAGTTCCCTTTACGGGATCAACCGCTTTGAGCCGGAACTCTTTGCGGAGGACGTTCTGCCCATACATGATACGGACGACTTTCTTACCGGATACCGGGACGCCGTTGTAATAAAGCTTACCCTGGAAGGTTGGGTTAACACCGAAGAACGGGCGGTGCTGGAAACGTATTTTCAGATCAATCCCCTGGACGGCTATTCGGAAGCGGTTATCAAGGGTGAGGATAAATCCCATGCCATGCGGATACTGTTGGAGGCGACCGATATACCACGGGAGAACAGTATCGCTATAGGTGACAGCGTTAACGACATGGCGATTATCCGCTCTGCCGGTCTGGGTATCGCGATGGGAAATGCCTGCGATGAGCTTAAAGGCATTGCCGGCTATATAACCGGCCGCTGCGGAGAGGGGGGCGTGGGCGCCGCCCTTAAACGCTGGGTGCTTTCCTGCCCCGCGTGACACAAAAGCTCCAGGCGCGTATACTACGGTGCGGAGGATCTCATGGTACAGAAGAATATGAACTACCGGCAGCTTGGGGTGTTGCGGGAATTTGAGAAACAGGAATCCCTTAACCACAATTTTTACCGTATCCACGGGGAGCTCCGGTTCCTCAGCGCCCTTTCGGACTCCCTGGGCGGGACCTACGACGACCGTATCGCGGACGCCGCGGGAAGGCTGGCGGCGGATATCAAGGCCGGTCATTGTACCACCCCACAGGCCGTCCAAAGGGCCGAAGACGCCCTTTCCTCCCTGGCGGCGGAGGCGAAGAGTTTTAAGCACATCTGCGTCGCCCATGCCCATATCGACATGAACTGGATGTGGGGCTTTAACGAGACCGTTGCGGTAACGCTGGCCACCATGGAAACCATGCTCCACCTGATGGACGAGTACCCCTCGTTCACTTTTTCCCAGTCCCAGGCCTCGGTGTACCGGATCGTCGAAGAATACGCGCCCGGACTCTTTGAACAGATCCGGCGGCGGGTACAGGAAGGCCGCTGGGAGCTGCTGGCCTCCACCTGGGTGGAAACCGATAAAAACATGCCCTCCGGCGAAAGCCTGACGCGGCACCTTTTGTACACCAAAGAGTACATCGCCGAAACCTTTGGCATCCCCAGGGACGACCTGGTCATAGATTTTGAGCCGGATACCTTTGGTCACAACCGCAATGTCCCGGAGATCTGCGCTTCGGGCGGTGTAAAGTATTACTACCATTGCCGGGGCCAGGTGGGCGACAAGGTTGCCTACCGCTGGCAGTCGCCGTCCGGGCAGGAACTTATCGTCTTTACCGAACCATGGTGGTACATCTGGAACGTCGACAACACCATAGCCGAGTACGCCCCCGAACTTGCCCGTCTTACGGGAACCAAAACCATACTCAGGGTGTACGGCGTGGGCGACCACGGCGGCGGTCCCAGCAGGCGGGACATCAACCGCCTTATAGAAATGGATTCCTGGCCCCTGTACCCTCAATTCAACTTTGGGCGTCTCAAAGACTACTTTGAAATCCTGGAACAGGGCCGGGACAGGCTTCCCCTGCTTAGGGATGAAATTAACTTTCTCTGCGACGGCTGCTATACCACCCAGACGAGGATCAAAGCGGGTAACCGCAAGGCGGAGCGGCTTCTGGCCGACGCGGAGTTCTATGCGGGGGCGGCGCTGTTCTGGGCGGGAGAGCCCTATCCCGGCAAACTCCTTGCCGAAGCATGGCGGAAGACGCTTTTTAACCAGTTCCACGACATTATCCCCGGTTCGGGGGTCACTGAAACCCGGGAATACGCCTCGGGCCTCTACCAGCAGGTCTTTGCCGCCGCGGAGTCCGCCGGCACACTGGCGCTGGAAGCGATTGCCGACCGGATCAGCGTTCCGGGCCTTTACCCCGCGGATAGCGGGGCGGAGGGCCTGGGTGAATCCAGGGGGGAGGGCGCCGGCGTGGGTTACGGCCAGACCGGGAGGAGCGCGGGTAAACGCCGGGCCTATCACGTGTTCAATTCCCTTCCCTACAGCCGGGAAGAACTGGTCCCTATAACGGTATGGGACTATGAAGGCGACATCGCTCAGGCGGCTGCCGGGGACCATTCAGGCAACACGCTACCGCTCCAGCGCGGCGAGTCGGGGAATTACTGGGCCCACCACTTCGACACCCTCCTCGTGAAGGTTTCTGTTCCCCCCTGCGGATACACCACGGTCATCGTTGATGAAAAACCGGATTACTCCCAAACCATCAGCTTTGCCAACGACATGAGGGTGCAGAATCCCGATAGGTTCATCCTGGAAAACGAATTCATCAGAGTTGAGCTTAAGAGCCCGGACGGCTCGGTGGCTTCGTTTATCGACAAGAGGACCGGCGCGGAACTTGCGCCCCGGCAGGGCGGTTTTGGCGTGTTCAGGCTGGCCGAGGAGGCCCACCGCAAAGGCGTTACCAGTTGGAACCCCGGCATGAGCGCCTGGTTCACGGGCCGCTATAAAAAAATTGAGGACATCACCCGGGATATTGAGATACGCCCGGTTTCCTCCGGGGATCTGCGGAACGCCTTCGAGCTTACGGCGCCTTTTGGCAACGGATCAAAACTCACGGTTACTATCTCCCTGGAAGCTGGTTCCACACTGCTCCGCTATGACCTTAGCTGCGACTGGAGGGAATTCGGCGCCGCCGACAGGGGCATACCGAATCTGCACTTCCGCCTTGCCCTGGATTACAAACCCGATTACCTCTTCGACATACCATTCGGGCTTACGAAGCGAAAGGCCACGGACATGGATCTTCCGGCGGAAAGTTTTGTCCTGGCGGGGAATCCCGGCGGCGCATCATCGGTGGCCCTCTTTTCCCTGGACAAATACGGCTTCCGCTGCCTGGACGACAGCCTTGCCCTTACCCTGATCCGCGGCGCCATCGATCCCGACCTCAGCCCGGAAACCGGACGCCACCGGATCTCCTTCGCGCTTGCGCCTGTTGAAGGGACTGCCGCGGCAGCAGAACTGGTGAAGGAAAGCCTCCGCTACCGCCGGCCCCTTACGGTCATATCGGGTAGAAACCCGTCGGGTAGAAACCCGTCGGCCAGAAGCCCGTCGGGGGAACATACCCGGGGCGGGGAGCTTCCGGCCTCGGCAAGTTTCTGCTCCCTTACAGGCGGCGTCCTTTCGTCCGTGAAACAGGCGGAACGGGGCGGGAAACGGCTTGTGTTCAGGGTTGTTGAGGTGGAAGGAAAGGGGGGAAGGGTGGAAATTGGCCTGCCATTCGCGGTCGCCTCCGCCTGGCTCACCGACGCCACCGAGGAAAAGCACCTGGAAGACTGCGCCCTCTCGGCCGCCGGCGGCTTTGCCGGTCGCACAACGGTCTCCTTCACCCTGCCGCCCTACAGCGTAAGGGCGGTGATGGTTGAAATCAGGACGTAATTTCCGGTACGTCGATTATCTTCCCCGGCCTAGCCCTTTACCGCACCAATGGTAAGGCCCCGGACAAAGTATCGCTGGAAAAACGGAAAGATGAACAACATGGGGCCTGCTGCCAATACACACAGAGCCATCCGGGCCGACTCTCCGGGGATGTCCAGGAGGGTGATAGAATTGATTTCACCGACTTCCCGCAGGGTTTTAAGCAGGAATTGGACATTGGACATGATACGGTAGAGGTAAAATTGCAGTGAGGTCAACTGGGGATCTTCGATGTAAAGCAAAGAGAGCATCCACTCATTCCAATACATAAAGGATATAAAGACACCAATGGTGGCGAAGGCGGGTTTGGAAATTGGGACAATGATCCTGAAAAATATGGACAGCTCCTGGGCACCGTCTATTTTCGCCGCGTCAATAAGGGTGGTGGGAATATCGGAAAAAAATCCTCGCATTAAAAATACGTTCCAGGGGAGAATGACATTGGGCAGAATGAGTACCCAAATATTGTTTTTTAAATGGTAATATTTGGTCATAATAACGTACCCGGGAACCATTCCACCGTGGAAAAGCAGAATGAAAAGCAGAATAAACGAAAATAACCTGTGAAGGGCATAATCCCGCCGGGCCATGACATAACCCAACATGCCGGTACAGAGCAGGCTGATGGCGGTTCCCACAAGCGTAACAAACATAGTAACCCGGTACGAATTAAGGATCTGTTTGGGACTATTAAAAATGTACTTGTAGGCATTTAGAGAAAAATCCTTTGGGATGAGAGTATACCCATTGACCGCCAAACTCTGATCGGAAGTAAAAGAGCCGGACACCACCAGCAGCAAGGGAACTACACAGGCCAGGGAAATCAGGGCGAATGCCCCATTAACCGCAATGTTCCCCACAATCATTCCCTTGGTTTTTACCTGCATGAAGACCCTCCTTAAAAGATTGAACTTTCGGGCCGAATTTTCCGGACGATCAGGTTGGTTCCCAAAACCAGGACAAATCCAACCAGAGACTGGTATAGGCCCATGGCGGAAGACATGCCGATATCACCGGTAACCCGCAAAGCCCGGTAAACATAGGTATCGATGGTGTCGGTTAGGGAATAAAGAGGGCCGGAATCCCGGGTGAGAAAATAAAACATACCAAAATCGGAATAAAAAATATTCCCAATGTTCAGGATCAGCAACAACGTTATCAAGGCTCCAAGATAGGGAATGGAAATACGAAAGGTGATCTGCAGTTTATTGGCCCCGTCAATGGCCGCCGCTTCAAACTGGTTGGGATCGATGGACATCAGTGCCGCGTAGTACAGCAGGGTACTGGAGCCTATCCCTTTCCATAACACACATATCGGCAGAATAACTATCCAGTATTTGGACTCCAGATAATAATTAGGGGCCTGCATGTTAAAATTCTTCAGAAAATGGGGCAGTAAACCCATCAAGGGGTTAAGAATAGCGTAGAGGATGTAGCTTATCACGATCCAGGAAAGAAAATAGGGGATAAACATAGCAGTCTGGTATATCTTTACCTGGGTCCGGGGCAGCTCAAACAACAACAAGGCCAGGGTGACCGAAACGATCAAACCCACGACGATAAAGATAAAATTAAAGAGCAGAGTATTCCGGGTAACCCTGAAGGCATCCTGGGACCTAAAAAAGAACTCAAAGTTTTTTAATCCTATCCAGGGACTGCCCCAGATGCCCTTGGCGTAGTTAATGTCCTTAAATGGGATCTGCAGCCCATAAAGGGGAACGATCTTGAAAAAAAAGATAAAAACAAGGCCCGGTATGGCAAGCAGGGTCAATTCCCAACTGATCTTTTTCCGTTTATGTTTTTTCACCATATAGCCTCCTCTTGTAACAAGCTGTTAGGCACCGCCGCCCGGAGCAGAAATCCCCGGGCGGTTTTTAACGGTGGAAGTTTACCGCACCAGTTTCCAGGCGTCGATCTGCCGTTGCATTTCCACAATAACCTTCGCGCGTCCCGCGGCGTCAAGCCGGGCAAGGAATTCCGGCAGCACTCTGTTGGGGTCGACAGCTCCGAATTCCAACTGCTTTCTGTATTCCTCGATGAGCGCGTTGATGGCAGTAACTTCGTTGGTTACCGGGGTAATATCAAAGTTGAAGCCAAAGATGGGACTGGCAATGGCGTAGCGGTTGAAATTTATAGTTTCCGTTACCGGATTGTCCCGTTCCAACAAATATTTATGGTAACTGTACCCATAAGGCCAGCCTCCGGCTGGAACATAGCCCGAATTTGGGACAAGCTCGATTCGATCGCTCCCGGGAATTTTATTGTAATGTACGCCCTCGATACCCCGGACTATAAGGTTATAGAGATAGGGATCGGTGAGGAAAAGGTTGTAAAACTTCATGGCCAGATCGGGATTTGGCGAGGTGGCGCTGATACTGGTCATGGCAGACATAAGGCCGCTCTGCGCCGCGTACACATCGGTAAGCCGGTATTGGGCAGTTTCCCGGTCTCCATGACCGGCAAGGTACTGAAACAATCTATCCGACTGGGTAATCCAGTCAACCCAAACGGGAAGATTCCCGATCAGGGCATCCTGGGTACTATCCTGGTAGGTTACCATGTCGGGTCTGATATAGCCTTTTTCAAACCAGGAACGCATCAGGCTCACGTATTGCCTGTATTCGGGGGTAGCGTATTTGTTAACCACTTTCAGGCTTGGATCGTTCAGGGCCACGGCACCCAACAGATAGACGGTAAAGTAATCGTTATCAATTTCCCAGCCACCATTTACACCTGCAAACGGATACATGGTGGGGTTGTCGTCCTTTATGGCCGCAAGAATGGGCTCCAGGTCGGCAATGTCTTTAATATTCGCCGTAGTAGGATCAAACCCGTATTTTCTCATCCAGTCAGCCTCGATATAAGCGGTAGTAACGGTAACACCGGATAGCTGGGCCGTGATTCCGTACAGCTTACCGTCCACCTTCCCCGCGTTGATGTGGTTCTCGGGTAGTAGTTTCTTGATATCCTGACCGTACTGATCAAGGAGATCGTTCATGGGGTAAAACACACCCCGTTTGTAGTTATTAAGCACGGTTTCCGTATTGGTATAGAACAGATCAAAGGGTTCCTGGGACGCCATAAGCATGGCTATTCTTTGAGTGTAGTCCCCCGTATCCTCCATGATCTTCAGGGTCGCGCCAACTTTGGGAACGATGTACTCGTTTACCTTATCCAATACCGCCTGGGCCCCAGGCTGGGGAGTGGTTGCCACCACATACCACACCACTTCCGGTACACCGGATGTACTCTGGGCACGCCGGCCACCGGCAAACGCGAGACAAACCCCCAGCGTTAACAGTAACGCCACGATACATAAACGTTTCATATGCTCCTCCATAAAAAATTATATACACAGGCACAAGCCCGTATATTCTAAGTTGAACACATCCCTTGTCATCTCCCCTCTCTATACGAATATCGTACAAAAGAATCGGTGCTAAGAATAATTGACAGGGATATAAAAATACACTCCGTCTTTGACACTCAGGCG
>JAITQR010000267.1 GCA_031288815.1 Treponema sp. | reverse complement strand
TTGAAATTTTACCACCCAGGCCGAAGGCCAGGCGAAAAGGCGCACGAAGGAGGAACAAAATTAGGAGAGCCGGCCCTTTGTGTACCTTTGTGCGCTGGCCATTGGCCTTGGTGGTTAATATTCTTCATTTCTGGTTTCTCTCTTACCCGGCTGTATAGCTCAATCAAGGTACTACCTTGAATTTACCGGACTTTCAACCGGTTTTGGAACAAGCTCACCTGTTAACGCTGAATTACCAGGCTTTATCCCGCCTTCGTGGTTTATATTTTCCTAGACTTTACAGCCTGACAGGATCTCCAGGGCCTTCCGGAAGGCGGAACCGGGCTTCTTGAGTTCCCGGCTCCCCCGGGTGATCTTGCAGAGGGAGATCCCCAGATCCCTGGCTATCTCCCGCTGGGGGATCTTTTTATCCAGCGCCTTGACCAGGGCCCAGCGGGCGGCAATGTCGGCGGTTTCCGCGGGGGTAAGGAGGCAGCGCATAAAGGATTCCACCAGGGCGCCGTCGCCGATTTTTGCCAGGACGCCGGAAAGTTCGGCAAGGTTTTCGTTTACCCGGGGATCCTCAAGTTTCATAGCTTAATTTTACCCTTTTCCCTGTTTCTGCGTAAGCGCCGATACCTGCCGGTAGTCGATTATCTCCTGCTCCACACCCCTGCCGGTTTCCTCTATCCGGCGGATAAGGGCGGACAGTTCGGGAATGGCCCCGGTGTCTTTCCGGATCTTTTGGATCTGGCCGAGCATAATCTTGTTGAGGGGCCGCGCCAGGGGGAGGTAGCGGTCAAAAGTCGGGGCGTCCATGCCGAGGGGGGAGACCGGGCGTTCGGCGATGTCCATGATGTTCTGGAGGATGAGAATTCCGTCGGGGTCAAGATCCCCGGCGTGGGAAAACCGGAAGCCCGAAGCGGCGAGGATCCTGATCAAAGCGGCGGCGGCCTTGTTGGGGTAGCCGCCGGTGTAGAGAAAGCAGTCGTACCGGCTTCTGCCGGAACCGTAATTCCGGGGGTCTCCCAGGACATAGAAAGTTTCCTTGTTTTCCACCGTAAGAATCCGGGGGGGTTTCCTCCGGGTTATGGTTCTGACGCTCCGGATTTCCCCGATGCTTTCGGCGGGAAGGCCCAGGATAAGGCCCGCGGCGTTGACCAGGGGCGGTAAATCCCTGTTCAGGTATTCCAGGCTGATCCCCCCCGAAATAAGTACCTCGGGGAAGGATCGTTCAAGAAAGGAAAAATCCGGCAGGGGAATGCCCTGTTTTTGAGCCTGGGACAGGGCCGGGCCGAAGAGATCCAGGATGGTTTCCATGCGTTTTGAATCGTTGTAGAGGGATACCGACAGGGCCCTGGTGGTCATGTTCCCGCTGTTGCCGGGGGAAAGGAAAATATCAAGAAGGCTGGCAAAGTCCTCGGCGGCCTTGAGATCCATGTCCCACTTTACCTCCCGGGAACTGAACTGTTCCGCCAGGTACTCCAAAAAAGCGATGGTTTTCTCCCCCGAAACTCCCCCGGCCGGGACAGTTTTCCTGTCCAGGGACATGAGTTTTTTTCTGAACAGCAAACGGATCGATTCCGCCTTGCGCCGGGGCTCCACCGCGCCGGATTCCTCAAAAAGTTTTTCCATATTTACGCAGGCAATAGTTTTAAGCCTTTCCCCTTTTTCCCGTTTTTCCCAACTCAGGCTGACAAGCCCTTTCCGTTCCAGACTTTCCGCGGCTTCAAGGTAGGATTCCTTTTCGTCCGGCTCCGCCTGGTCAAAGTCCGGAAAGATCGAGGCCGAACGGAGCCGCATGGAATTCTTGTACAACCCGGCGGCTTCGGCCCGGGGGGCGGAAACCGCGTAGCGGCTGATAAACGCGCCGGTAATTTTCTTTTCCCAGCCGTTCATGAATTTACACCCGTTTCAATGCCCCCCGGATCCGCCCCCTCTAAAACGGCCTCCCCGTCCCGGATATGGCAGTCCCGTATTTTTACTGCGTTGCCGTAACGGCTTATCACGTTTATCCGGTCCATGTAGGGGCCTATGGCCTCTATCTTTTCCGGGGGAACCGAGGTGATGATCTGGAGCTTCAGATCGCTGTAAAAGGCCAGGATCTTCCCTATCCGCTCGTCGTCCATCCGGTTGAAAGCCTCGTCAAAGATGACAAGCCGCACGGTGCTTTCCGGGCGGGCCTTGTAGAAACGGTAAAAGCTCGCGGCGATGGCCACGTAATAGGGGGTCTGGGATTCGCCACCGGATTTTTCCTTCAGTACCCGGGAGAGGGAAAGTTCCACCGGGACGCCAGTGTTTTCATCAATGTTGTCGGTTTCCCGTATTTTGATGTCGTAGTGAAAGTAGGTGCGGTAATCGCAGATATCCCGGAGTTCCCTGGAGTCCAGGGGCGAGTTGAGTATCCGGTTAAAGAGATCCTGCGCGGCTTTCCGCTCTTCCGGATCGGCAAGCTGGGAAAAGAGCCCTTCGTCCATGCTGGGGATTTTGGCCGCCTGCCGGATAACCTCTATCTGCCCCTTCCGCTCGCTCAGTTCTTCCAGGGTAAAACGGTACTGATCCCGGCCAAAGTGCAGGGTCCGGAGGATCTCGTTGATCTCATCGAAACTTTCTTTCGCCTCTTCGATATGCTCGTTCAGGCGGGAAATGAAATGCTCTTTAAATTCCTTTTCCGCGTCCTGATACGCCTTGGCTATCTTTTCCCGGTATTCGGGAAGTTCCGAAGTCTCCAGCCGTTTCAGCAGGGTTTCCGCCTCGGCGTTTTCCGAGGGGTCCATGGGCAGAAGGTAATGAAATTCGTCGCTGTAATTCGCCACCAGTTTGTTGTACTCCTTTCTCAGTGATTCGGTGCGGGTTTTAAAATTTTTTAAAGTGGATTCGTAGGTATTGCTAAGTTCGGCTATGCTGTTTTTGGAGAGTTTCTCGTCCGCGTAGGCCTCGCATTCGCCAATCAAAAGGGGATGCTCGTTTCCAAAACCCCTTATGGTTTCTTCTTTTTCTTCCAGTGAACGGGTAAACTTTTCAAGGGAGTCCTGGCAGTCGGAAATTTTTCTGTTCAGATCTCCCCAGGTTCTCTGCAGGCGTACATCGTCCTCTTTCAGTAAACCTATTTGCCCGTCCAGATCTTTCCGCTTTTCCTCCAGTTCCCGGAACGACTGGGTGTCAAGCTCCGCAAGCTCCCCCTTCGCCCGGCCAAGATCCTCCTTCAGCGCCGCTGCGGCGGCGAGGGACGGAAAGAGGTACTTCAGTTCCGGCAGGGTCCGCATGACCCGGTTACAGCAATCCTCGCGGCCCGCCGCCTCCCGTTCCGCTTTTTCCGCCCGGGCAAGCTCTCCCCCCATCCGCTCCGCTTCGGCGGCAAGGAATCTCCGCCGTTCCTCCAGGGCCGCTCTTCCCAGGTAGTGGCGGCGGTAGGTCTCTTCCCTGATCCGGGACGCCGTATGGTTTGTGTAGGTCATGCATTCCCGGGTAACCGCCGAATCGAAGTGTCTGAGGTTCGTAATATCCGCCCGCATTACCCTGCCCAGGGCATAGTCAATATATATACGGGCGTAACCTTCGGCCTTGACCAGTTCCGCCAGGGAACCCTCCTTTGCCCCGGCGCCCCGCATCTTTTCTATGTTCGGGATAAAGGCCCCCGCCACCGAGCGGGGGAGGCGGTCGTAGATATTCAAAGCCTTTTGAAAATCATCAGGCTTTACCAGAACCGCGAAACGCCGGGTGTTAAGCCAGCCTTCCACCGCGTCCACCCAGGCGGGATCGGCAATCTCCGCCGCCTCGGCCAGGAAGAAGGCTTCGATATCCGCTTTTTCCAGGGCGGCTCTCAGTTCCCTGGGGGCGTCGGGGTAACGGAGAATGCCCCGCTCCAGATCGGCCAGCTCCGCGCGCATATCCCGCAGGGCTGCCGCGGCTTCCTCCTTCTTCCTCTCCGCCTGGTATTTTTCTTCCCGGTACTGTTTCGCCTCCTCTTCGATGGCGGCACCTTCCCCCTCAAATTTATCCGTAATCCTGCGGCCCAGCAGCGCCTCGCACTGGGATCTGAGGTTCCCGAACCGTTCCGCGTTTTGTTCTTCTTTCGCCAGGTCGTTTTCTATCCGCTTGATCCGCTGGCTTATCTCCTCGTATAAACGGTGCGCGTCATTCACCGCCAGGGCCATGTCGGCCGCCCGGAGTTCCCGCTCAAGATCCGCCCTTTTCCGGTTGAGGGATGAAATTTCACGGGTGATGAAATCAAGCC
>JAITQR010000213.1 GCA_031288815.1 Treponema sp. | reverse complement strand
TTTTAACGCACACGATATAGAATTTAAATGGCATATAGCACAAATATTAGGAAGAATAAAATATACAAGAATAGAAATGGAAAATGTTGTGAAGAAATTAACGGAATGGGTATTAAATAGTGTCTGTCCACAAAGTCGGTTACTTTGTGGACAGACCTTGCATTTTCTCGCCTAAAGGCTGCGAAAATGCGGTTTTCAAGGAAGTCTGTCCATAATGTGTCTACATTATGGACAGACCCTATTTAGGAGGATTTATTATGAAAAACCGGCAAGTTTAACGGTTGTTTATCGCCGGTATGTTGTGCCGGGGCGGAGACGCCGCTTGTGAATAGCCAACCCGCGCCGTTTCCAACTGCCGTTTTTTACCGGAAAGGATGTTTTCAAGAGCCGCGATTTCATTTTGAAGACGGGCGATGGCGGCTTCGTCCATGGGGACAGTGTATCAGCGGGGCCTCTCCCTTTCCACCAGTTCGGAGAGGAGGGGGATAAGCTGTTTCTTCCGGGACACCACGTCCTTTAAAATATAGATTCCCTCCTCCGCCTGGGGAAGGCTGATATGGCCGGTGAACGATTTTTTTCCCCTCACAAAGAGAAGGGAGCCCAGGGTTATTACATCGGTTACCATGAGGGCGGAAAAAAGGCAGCCCTTGGAGCGGGAAACAGAGTCCAGGGCCTCAAATATTTCCTCCTTCCGGGCGGAAAGGCTTGCGGGGTTATCGGTTTCAATCTGGCTTACCGAAAAGCTGAGCCCCTGTTCGGCGTATTCCTTCATATCCAGCCCCACCAGTTCTTTCGCCGGGCGTCCGAGGGCCTGGTTCGCCGCGGACTGAAGTTCATGCCCCAGGGTCTTGATGTCCAGGCCGCATACCGAGGAAAGGTAGGCCGCGGTCTCCCGGTCTGTACCGGTAACCGTGGCGGACTGGAGGGTCAGGGTGTCCGCCAGGATCCCGCAGAGGAGGACGGCGGCGGTTTCCTTTTCCGGCCGGATTCCCTGTTCCCGGTAGAGGGAGGCGATAATCGTACAGGTTGAGCCTACCACCTTGTTGATAAAGGTGATGGGGTACTTGGTGGAAAGGTTCCCCAGCCGGTGGTGATCGATTATCTCCAGAATGCGGTACTGTTCGATTCCCTCAATGGCCTGGGAAGGTTCATTGTGATCCACCATGATAATTTCGATATTCGGCTCCCTGATAAGGTCTCCCTCAAAGAGTACCCCCGCCACCTTCCCTTCCTCGTCCCCCACCGCAAGACAGCGGGAAGCCGCCCGGGAAATGGGGTCCCGGATCCTCTGCACCGGATCGTTCAGGAAAACCAGCGGCGCCGAGTCGTCTCCCAGAACCTTTACCGGGGCGGAGTAGATGATCAGCATGGCGGTGGAGGAGGTGTCGAAGGGGCTTACCAGTACCGAGACCTTATTCTCTTCCGCCAGTTCCGCCAGTCCGGGGCCCAGGGTATGGCCGTTGGAAAGGATCAGAGCCCTCACTTTCCGCCTGATGCAGAATTCCTGGATATCCCAGCGGTCCCCCACAATGACCAGGGCCTTGGCGGGGTTCTCGTCTTCCAGATGGTTTTTAAAGTACTCGTTGTAGGAAGCCGCCACCACAATGGGGGAACTCAGCAGCTCCTCTCCGTTGAATATGAAGAGGGGCCGGGCGTGAATGGTATCCACCAGGTGGCTCACCGAGACAGGGAACGCGGATTTTTTATGGGGCGTGATGTTGGCAATGATGTAGCGGGCGAAACCCCGGTAGTGGAGCATGCTTTTGTACACCCCGTTCCCGTCCACAATGGGAAGAACCCGCCGGCCGTCCCGCTGGAGTTTTTCCAGGGCTTCCCAGATGGAGGCGTCCTGGTTTACCGTTTCGGGCTTTTCGTAGAGATAGTGGCGGGCCTTGGGGATAAGATCGGGAAGATACTCCGGCACAGGAACCTTGAAGCGATCAAAGATGTACTCGGTCTGGGGACTGATGTTCCCCGCCCGGGCGGCGCGGTAATTTTCAAAACCCTGGGCTTCCTTAAGTTTGGCGTAGGCATAGGCGGACGCCACCGAATCGGTATCCGGATTCCGGTGACCGATGATATAAACTGTCTTCTTCATGCGTTAATTAACCACCGTGATAGAGTGAGAATCGAAAACAAAATCGCCGTCCTTTGCCCCCAGGCGGTGATCCACCAGGATCTTTCCTTTGGCGAAGGCCGCGTACAGGTTTTTCGTTTTTTTTCGTTCCAGGGTATAGGGACGCCCGCGCAGGTTGATGAGCCCCGATGTTTTTCCGCCGCGGCTTATCAGGAGGTACACGTCCCTTTCCAGGGTAAAGGCCCCGTACTCTTCCCCGGCAAGGGCATCGTAGAGCCGGGAGAGCCGTCCGGTAAGGGCGAGGTCTTCCCCGGTAAGACGCGCCGGATCATCGGAGAACATGATCTGTCCGGCCAGCAGGAAATTGACCAGGCCGATAAGCTCCTTTTCCTTTTCGCTTAACCGGCAATTCAGGCTCCGCAGAAACACTACGTCAGGATCGTTCAGGTAGAGGACCCCGTTGAGGAAGGAGCGGCCGATAGTGTTTTTGATGTTGAGGTAAGCGCCGGGGCGGCCTATGTGGCCCATGAATTTAACCAGGTTCCAGTCCCATTCCTCCCTGGTGTCCGCCCCGATACGGAAAAGGGGGAAGTGGGAATAGGAGAGGCCCAGGGGCCCGCCGCAGCCCAGGTAGGCCACCGGGAGGCCGGCGCTGTTTTTTGTGCGGGCGGTGATCGTTTCGCAGGCCCTTTCGTAGTGTTCGTGAACCGCGCCCCCTTCCGCGTGAACTCCGGTAAGCATCCCCGCGTAGAGAAAATCTATCTTGAGGTAACGGAAACCCCATTGGTCTATGGCGCGGTCTATCAGGGAACGGATGTAGGCCAGCACATCGGGGCGGGAGAGGTCAAGGCAGTAATACCTGCCGTCCCACAGGTGGTTGAATCCCGCGCAGACAGGCCGCCCCTTCCTGTCCCGCAGGAGCCATTCGGGTTTTTCCCGGAAGATCCG
>JAITQR010000208.1 GCA_031288815.1 Treponema sp. | reverse complement strand
GGATCGGACCCACTTTTTCCCGGACAAGCCGAACTTTGGCGAGAAATTCAGGCTTCAGGCGGAAAACCTGGTGGTGGGAAGCTTCCGCTTTGCCAGCGGAATTTTCGGCGCCATCCACTTTAATTCCTCCAGCATCGGGAACGAGAAGCCCCAGATCACCGTATTCGGTACCGACGGGATCCTCTACATGCCGGATCCCAACCAGTTCGGCGGCGAGGTAAAGGCCGTCCTCAAGGGCCACCCCGAACCGGTTACCCTGCCGGGCACCCACGCCTTTTCCAAGAACAGCCGGGGCATCGGCCCCGCGGAGCTGGCCTGGTCCCTGCGGAACGGCCGCAAGCCCCGGACCAGCAAGGAGATGGCCTTCCACGGGCTGGAACTGCTCCTGGGGCTTTACAAGAGCTGCGAAACCCGGCAGTTCTACAAGATGACCAGCACCTTCCAGCGGCCCAACCCCATACCCCGGGGCTACCTGGACGAGAACTACGGTTCCTCCGCCGAGGCCGGCCTGGCGGTATAAGCCCCCCGCCGGCATCGCCGCCTCTCCTTAATGGCCGTGATGCCGGTAGCCGGCGCCGCTTTTTACTTTTTCCATATAGTTTTTCAGTTCTTCCGCCGTAGGGAGGCCGTCCTTGTCGCCGGGGTGGCGCAGTTGCAGCGCCCCTATGGCGTTTCCCCGGCCCACCGCTTCACAGAGGGCGAGTCCTTCCAGGATGCCGCTGGTAAGGCCCACCGCAAAACCGTCCCCCGCGCCCGCCCTGTCGGCGATTCTGTCCACCGGCATAGGTTCCTGGTAGAAATTTTCCACGCCGTTTTTTGTAAAGGAGCCCCGCTTGCCCAGCTTGACGGTGACCATCTTCGCGCCCCGGACAATATAGAAATTGGCGATCTTTTCCGGCTCCTCGTTCCCGGTCAGCAGTTTCCCCTCCCGGTATCCCGGAAGGACTATGTCGCTTCTTGAGGCCAGATCGTTGATCACGGCGATCATGATTTTTTCGTCTTCCCAGAGGGCCGGCTGCAGGTTCGGATCGAAGCTTACCAAAAGCCCCGCCTCCCGCGCCCGTTCCAGCATCCGGTAGGAGGCCCTCCGTGTACCGGGGGACAGGGCGGGGGGTATGCCGGTAAGGTGCAGAAGCCTTGCGCCGGAAAAATCGACATCCTCTACATCGGCGGGGGACAGGCGGCTTGCCGCGCTGTTTTTGCGGAAACAGCATACCCGGGGTTCTCCGGCCTGTACTTTTTCTTTCAACTGGAAACCGGTCATATACCGGCCGTCAAAGGCAATATGGGTCTCTATGCCTTCGCCGGAGAGTTTTGTCTTGATGTAACGGCCCAGGGTGTCGTCCCCCAGGCGCGTTACGTAGGAGACCGAATGTCCCAGCCGGCTTAGGCCGATGGCCACATTTACCTCCGCCCCGGCAAGAAACCGGGTAAAATGCTCCGCTTCTTCCAGGGGGCCGGCGGTATCGGCCATAAACATCACCATCGGCTCGCCGAACAGTATCACTTCCGCCATAGATTCGCTCCTTTCGCTTCAACTTTTGCCCTTTCAGCCCCCGGCGCCGGCAGGATCCGGTAAACCGGTTTCGCCGTAACGGAACCGGCGGAGCGTATATGAAAGCGCTTTCTAAAATAGGATACCATGCAGCGGCTTATTGTCAACAAAAAATTCACTTATCAACAGATTTTTTGCTTATTTTACGTTATAACCGGCAATATTAACAGATAATCAGTTTTTTACTATAAAAGCGCTTTTATTATCCCGGCAACCCGCCTCTTTCCGGGCCGGCCGGTTCCGGACACCGGGAAGCGGAGCCTCAACTGCTTTGACGGATCACCAGTTCAGGGTTTATCCGCAGGGAAGAGAAGCTGCTGTCGTTGTTGATGCGGGCTTCCAGGAGTTGTACGCAGGATCGGGCGCTCATCTCCCCCTTGTTGTCCACCGTGGTAAGCTCGGGGGAACAGATCAGGCTGTACTCCGAGTTGTTGTAACCCGTTACCGCTATGTCGTCCGGGATACGGAGCCCTGCCCCGGCAAGGCCCTTGATCAGCCCCACGGCGGTCAGATCCTCGCCGCAGACCACCGCGCTGGGCCGGGAGGCCCGTTGCAGTATCCTCTCCGCCGCCTGCCTGCCCCCCTCCAGGCCATAGGCGGTAGCCAGAGTCATGTCCCGGGTGTATTTCCGGCCCAGTTTGTCCATAGCCTTGACGAAGCCGTCATGTTTGATTTCCGCGCCGGCCGTATCCAGATCTTTCAGGTAAACCATGTCCTGACGGCCCCTTTTTACCAGGTGCTCTGCCGCGAGGAACACGCCGAAGGCATCATCCACCAGGACCGAATAGGAATTCGGCAGATCCAGCTGCCCGTTGGCAACAACCACCGGCAGGTTCCCAAAGGTGGCGGAAAGCCCGGGGTCCCGGCCCACCTCGTCGAAGACCGGGCCCGCCAGCACCACCCCGTCGATCTGCCGGTTCGATACCAGGGAACGGGCGTATTCACGGGTCTCCTCCAGCTTTCCGCCGGTGTTACATACGATGACATGGTAACCCCGCCGGCTGAACTCCCGCTCAATGGTATAGGTAGTCCACGCGTAATGGGACGCCCGCAGGTCTACCGTAAAGATTGCAACCGTTTTCATAGAATGCGCCACCAGTCCCCGGGCGATGGCGCTGGGCGTGTAGTTGTATTTATCCAGGATTGCCCGGATCTTGTCCCGGGTGGCCCGATTCACGCTGGATCTGTTGTTCAATACCCGCGACACGGTAGCTATAGAGACTCCCGCTTCATTTGCGATATCGTAGATATTCATTTTCTATATCCTAGAGCCTGTCCCAAAACTAATTGACTATGCGCTAAAGCGTGCAACCTTCGGTTGCATGGTTTTAGGACAGGCTTGAGCCGCTGGCTTGAGCCAATGGCTCTTGCAGTTTTTCAGGCTTTTAACCTGCGAACCTTTGGTCCGACAAAACTGCGGAATTTAAGGTTGCTTTCCCAAAAACTGAAGTTTTGGGAAAGCCTCCCTATGAAAGGGCTTCTGGGAATTATAAAGTACAAAGACAAGCTCTGCAAGTAAATTATATTCACCAAAGCCAGCACGGAAATTCTCGCTTACCGGAAAAAGATTTGACGGACTATCCGTAGCGTGTTAGGCTGGAGGTGGCAGGAGGTCCTATGTCCGAAGCCGTGGAAAGATGGGAGGAGATCCCTTACACATACAAGGATTACCTTGAAACGGCCGGGGATTACCGGGCCGAGATAGTGGACGGGCGGCTTTACGCCATGAGCCCGCCTTCACGGTACCATCAGGGCGTTCTGGGAAAATTGTTTGTCAAAATAGCGCTTTTTCTGGAAGGAAAACCGGAGAAGGTCTATCCCGCCCCCTTTGGGGTAAGGCTCTTTCCGAAAGACGATTT
>JAITQR010000190.1 GCA_031288815.1 Treponema sp. | reverse complement strand
TTCTCCATCTCCATAGGCTTTGCCAGATGGGCGTTCATGCCGCTTTCCAGGGCCTTCTCAATGTCGTCCTTAAAAGCGTTGGCGGTCAAGGCGACGATGGGTACTGTCCGGGCGTCGGGGCGGTCCATGGCGCGGATAGCCCTGGCGGCTTCGTAGCCGTTCATCTTGGGCATCTGTACGTCCATGTAGATGATGTCGTAGCTGTTCTCCGGGGATTCCCCGAACTTTTTAAGCGCCGTATCCCCGTCCTCGGCCTCGTCGATTTCAATGCCGGTAACTTCGAGCATGCTTACCGCGATAACCCGGTTTATCTCCACGTCGTCTACCAGGAGTGCCCGCCTGCCTTTAAAAAGATCCTTGGGGTCCGCCGCTATGGCAAGTTCCCGGCTCTCTTCGGCGGCGGTCTCGGTAAACCAGAGGCTAAAACTGAATTCGGTTCCTTTCCCCAGGCTGCTCTTAACCGTTATATCCCCGCCGAAAAGATGGATTATGCTGCGGGATATGGCCAGCCCCAGGCCGGTTCCGCCGAACTCCTTGGATATCCGGCTGTTGGCCTGCTCGAAAGGTTTAAAAAGGGAGCCTATGGCGGATTCTTCAATGCCTATGCCCGTATCCCGGACGAGGAAGTCCACCAGGGCTTTGCCGTCCTTCCGTTCCCTCAGTACCACGTTAAAGTCTATTACGCCTAACTCGGGGGTAAACTTGACCGCGTTTCCCAAAAGATTGATAAGCACCTGCCGCAGCCGGAGAGTATCGGTTTCGTAGAGATGCCGGGTGTCAAGATTGGTAAAAGAATTGAACCGGATGTTCTTCTCCTCGCAGCGGGGCTGGATAATCGTTTTTACCGTGTTTATCAGATTGAGGAGATCCGCCGCCTCATTGATAATTTCTATCTTCCCCGCCTCTATCTTGGAAATATCCAAAATGTCGTTCAGGAGGCCCAGGAGATGCTGCGAGGAGGTCTCTATCTGCCCGATATTGGCCAGTATATCCCCCGGATTAAAGCCGGGGGAACCGATCTTCTTCCTGACAATACCGGTCATGCCGATAATGGCGTTCATGGGGGTACGGATCTCGTGGCTCATCCGGGCCAGGAATGTACCCTTGTGTTCGTTAGCCCGGTTGGCATCCTGAACCGCCTTTTCCAGGTTTTCCTGGGCATGGCGCAGCTCCTCCTCAATGGCCACCCGGGCGCTCACGTCCCGGGCGAATCCCAGGATCCCCATAAAGCTTCCCGGCTCGTCAAAAACAGGGGTAACTATGGTATCGAGAATTTCCCGGTGCCCGTCGGCGAAAACCGTGTCCTGTTCAAAGTAGTAGGGTTTCCGGGATTCAATGACCTGGCGCTTCATTTCCTTATAGCTGGAAAAATTTTCGGGGTGCAGCAGGTACATTTCTTTTGAGCCCGCCAGTTCCTCCGCTTTCCTGCCGCTCAGGGAGGCGTAGCGGGGATTGGCCGCCAGGAGCCGATCCTCCGCGTCCCGGTACCAGATAAGATCCGGGGAGGCGGCGAATATGGTGTCCAGCAGAACCTTCTGTTCGGCGGTTTTTTTCTGCTGGAGGATTATCTCGGTTACGTCCGTGGAAGCGATAACATACCCGATGTTCCCCCCTTTCTTGTCGGTGAGGTAAGTGGCGTTGCTCTTAAAGTACCTGTCCCGGTTCGGTACATAGAGAACATCGGTTTCCTTTCCCTCCCGCAGGGCCTTAACGGGATCGTATCCGGTATCTTTGGGGTAGAAGCTAAAATCGTAATAGTTTTTCCCCAGAGCGTCTTCCCTGGCCAGGCCCGCGGCTTCAAGCCCCAGATCGTTTATGTAGATCATCTCCAGATCCATGTTGGCGATGACCACCGGGCCCCGGTCCGCGGCCACGAGGCTGTCGGCCATTTCATCAAAAGAATCCGCCAGGATACCGAGCTCGTCTTTTACCGGCGCGTTAAAGCGGAAGTGCCGTTCTCCCGCCCGGAACCGGGAAATGCCGTTGATAAGATTGGTAATACTGGAGGTAAACGCCGAGGCCATCCAGATGGCGATTAAGACCACCAGGGTGATCATGCAGCCGGCGAAGACATACAGCCTGAGGGCGGTACTCAACAGATTGTCCGATATAGCCTTCCTGGTTTCCAGGGCGGATCGGGAGAGGCTGCTGTTAGCCTGGGCAACCACCTCGTCCAGCGCCTTTTTGGTTTCCAGGGCGGGCCGCTGGAAATCCTCAAGCCCCGCGCCGATGGCCACGAAGCCAAAACCCCGTTTGGTCTTGCCGTACTGCCCGGTGTAGTAGGGAATGGTGGCGGCGGTATTGGGTTTCCAGATGCCGCTCCAGAGGATCAGGAAGGAACCGGAGCCTCCCTCGGCGGTAAGGTCGAACCACCCGGTACACTGGGGGGCGTTGTTGAGATAGCGGCCGTCAAGCCCCACGAGCCCCGCGGCGGTCAGTTCCGGCGCGGGCTTTTTGTTCCGGGACTGATCGGCAAAGACCGGTACGTCTTTAATGAATTCAGTGTAGGGGAGCCCGCTGGCCTGCCATGCCTGGTAGATGCTTTGCTCCAGCCAGGGAACCTCCGGTTCCCCGGTTTCCGGATTATAGCCCACAATGGAATGATGCCGGGGATGGCAGATGCTGCGGCACTGGTAGTCCCAGATAAAGGCGTAATTCCCCTCGTAGGCGCTGGGCATCTCCACGTAGCGTTCGCCCATGGGGGTGGTGTGATCGGTAAATTCCATGACGTGATCGTGATCCAGCGCCAGGGTAACGTAGCCGGTGATACGCCCCTCCGGACTGCCGTTGTGGGTAACCGGGGTGGCCCAGCGGATTATCCCCTTGAAACGTCTGCCCAGGGGGTTTTCCTCCCCCGCGTAGGCCTCTTCCCCGGGCTGCCAGTCGAGTCCCAGGGCGGCCACGTTTTCCGGATTGTACATGCCGATAAGACGGGAGCGGACATAGGCGCCGATCACGTCGGAAACGTAGATTTCCCCGGGTTTCAGGTTTTTCAGTTCCGGAAAATAGGTTTCCGCCTTGACGTAGGTGTTTCTCCGATCCGCCACATTTTTCCGCCGGCTGTCCATCTGGGGGGAGCTGGTAACCTTGATGATCTCGTTGCCCTCCAGGTCGACATAGGTAATCTCCAGGTACAGGGGGCGTTCCTCGGTTTCCCAAAGCTCCCGGGGCCGGTTGTGGTAGTTGGTGTTGTTTTCCGGGTTGGAGGAAGGGGAATAATCGTCAAATTTTAGCGGCTCCCGGGGGATCCAGTATTTTTGATCTTCCGAGAGGATCCATTCCCGCTGTTTTACCCGGGGCCGGGTCTTTGCCCGGATAAAATTCCGGTAGAGGCTTTCCGAGGGCGCGAGGCTCCCCAGGAAAAGAACGTCCTTGTCCCGGTCATAGAGAAAATCCGCTACCCGCCGGGCCATGTCGGTACTGGTCCGTTCCAGTTCCTCGGTTGTCCGGTTATTCAGGGCCGCGATTGAGCCGTCTACCGCGATTTCCCCCATTTCCCCCAGGGCCTCATTGGCGTCGGCGCTTAATTTTTCGGTTTGGATACTCAGCACGTCTCCAAGGTGGCGGGCCTGTCCCCAGGCCGTGACGGTAAGGAGTATCAGCGGGATTACCTTGATAATGACAAAGATAATGATCAGCTTGGCCCGCATACCAAGCCCCAGTTTGGTCAGCAGCTTTTCAATATGTAACTCAAGCCGGCGAATTAAATTCGTCTGTATCATGGGGCGCCTAATCTTCTATCCTGAACAACCGCCTGAAAAATCGCGCGATCCGGTTCCAAATACGTTTCAAAAAACCCGGGTTCCGCAGCCGGTGGATTTTCCGTGCGGCTTCCGCCAGTTCCTCCGGATTAAAATCCCGGCGCTGCAGGTTTTCTTCCACCTCGTATTCCAGCGTATCCAGTTCCCCGTTTAGTTCGGCCGTTACCGCGTTGATCGTCTTCCATCCCAGATATTTGGCCGCTTCCAGCCGTCTGCCGCCGGCGATAAGAACCTTCTTCTTGTTTATAACAATGGGGCTTATCTGGCCGAATTTTTTAAAACTTTCCGCCAAAGCTTCGATATCGCCCAGTTCCTTGCGGATACGTTTTTTTACGATAATGTCTTTGACGGGGATCTGCATGGACGCTAATCCAGCAAAGGGTTGTAATCCGGAAGTTCCAGCCCGTAATCCGCGGGAGCAGCCGCGGCGGGTTCCTGAATAGGCGCGGGCACCGTGTCCTCGTCACCGTCCAACAGCGGATTACCGGCGCCTGTCTCCGGAATGACAGGATCGTTCCGCCGGGCCGCGTCACGGTTTATTGCCCCGGCGCCGGTTTGATTGGTATTCCTCCGATCCGCGGGTCTCGCGGGGAGCAGATCCAGGTTCAGGGTGGGCATGGGAAGGGAATTGATCAGTGCCTTCTCGTCGATACCCAGAGCGCTGGCGGCCATGGCGTTAATCGAATTCCTTGAGGAATAAACGGTGTTGCCGTGGATGTTACAGTACTGATCCGGCTGGGTACCTTCCAGGAAGGGAAAGGTAAGCTCCCCCTGGTTGCAGGCCTCGGTCTTTAAAAGACCGGATTTGGCGCAGACCGTAACGTTGATAAGCCCCGAAGCGGGGCGGACAAAATCCCTGAGGGGCAGACCCTGGTGGATTTCCCGCATGTAGTCGGCCCAGACCGGGCCGGCCAGGGTGGAGCCGGTAAGATTTACCCCTAAAGAATTTCCGGGCCGGTCAAAGCCGAACCAGATGGCGGTGGTATAGTAGGGGGAATACCCCACGGTCCAGGCGTCCGACCAGTTTTGGGGGGTTCCGGTCTTGCCGGCCATGGGCATCCTGAAGTTTTTTCCGTTGGCGTCCTTAAAGGTAAATTTGGAACCCCAGCCCGAGGGATTGTAGAGGGTTCCCGTTTCCACGGTTTTCTTCAGCATGCTGGTCATGATGTAGGCGTTCTGGGGACTCACCACCTGGAAGGCGTCTCCCATCCGCTGTTGCCGTACCCTAACTTCCCGTTCCGGGTCCAGCACAAGCTGGCCGTTCCGGTTTTCCACGGAGCGGATAGCTATGGGGGTAACGTTTCTCCCCTGGTTGGCGAATACCGCGAAGGCCCTGGCCATGCGGAGGGGGCTTGCGGAGATGATCCCCAAACCCAGGGGATAGACCCGGGGAAAGGTTCGCTGTATCTGGTCCGGGTCGGTAATGTCCAAGAGTTTCGCCGCCCGGTCTATAGCCGCGTCAAAGCCGATGGTATCCAGCACCTTGAGGGAGGGGACATTCATTGACTGGGCCAGGGCCTCATAGACCAGTACCGAACCCTTCCACTCGCCTCGGAAGTTAAGGGGGATATAAGGGGTGCCGTCTTCGTTATGGAAAACCACCGGTACATCGTAGATTAGGGAACTGGGGGTAAGTTTACGGGAATCTATCGCCGCCGAGTAGTAGAGGGGCTTAAAGGATGATCCGGGCTGGATATTCCCCTGGGTGGCCCGGATAAGCTGATTCGATTCGTCATACTTGGAACCCCCGATGATGGCGGTAATATAACCGGTGTCGTTTTCGATGGAGACCAGGGCCCCTTCCACCACATTCTGCTCGGTACTGGCCTTGAGTTCCCCGAACCCCACGTTGGTGAGGATCTTGAGATCCTGAAGCCCAAAGGCCAGGGCCGCCATGTCCACGATGGGGTTAATCGTCTTGGTATAGCGGGCCAGGGCTTTCTGCTCGTTCTGGGCCGCGGAAGTGATGCTGATATCGGTCAGGTTAAAGTACAGGGAGAGGAGGTTTACGATGGGGATATAGGTCTGTTCGGCTTCCACCAGGCGGTTCTTTTGGGAATTGGAGAATTCCTTGTTGGCCCGCTCAAGACCCTGGGTCATAAACTTGAGGGCCGCTTCCTGGTGTTTCAAATCCAGAGTGGTGTGCACCGTATACCCGTCCCGGTAGTAGTCCATGGTACCGTACATCATGGTATCCAGTTCCCGGCGGACGTACTCGCTGAACCAGGGGGCGGCGTCTTCCCGGTTGTAGTAGGCGGCGGTGGAAGCCCTGGTGTAGTCGTAGTTATCCCAGTACTCATTGAATGACACTTCCGCCTCCTCTCTGGTGGCGTAGCCCAGCTCGATCATTTTGGCGAGTACCGAAAGCTGCCGGTCCATAGCCTCGTTGGGATTATTGAGGGGGTTGTAGCGGGCGGGGCTGGAAAGCTGGATAACCAGCAGGGCGGCCTCGGCCAGGCTTATCTCCCGGGCGCTGTGCCCGAAAAAGTACTTGCTCGCCGCCTCTACCCCATAGGTTCCCGGCCCCATGTACATGTAATTCAGGTATATTTCGAGGATTTCGTTTTTAGTATAACGCCGTTCCATCTGGAAGGCCCACCAGAGCTCCCGGATTTTCCGGGAGTAGGAATATTCAGTCCGGTCGGTGTAGAGCGTCCCGGCTACCTGCTGGGTAATAGTGGAACCCCCTCCCAGGTTCTTTCCGGTAAGCTGGCCGAAGGCCGCCCGGGCGATACCCCGGATACTGAACCCCTTGTGGTTGTAAAAATCCGGGTCCTCCCGGGCCAGAACCGCGTAGACAAGGTGCCGGGGAAGCTCGCTCAGGGAAACCAGTTCCCGCTTTTCGTCGGCGGAGAATTCGGTGATCAGGTTGCCGTTGATGTCCAGGATCTTTGTGGGCAGGGCGGGGGCCAGTTCGTGAAAATTTTCCTGGTTTTTGATGTTCGCGGTGGCCGCCAGGGAGAGCCCCAACCCAACCCCGATAAGGATTGCCCCAAGAACAGTGACCATCACAAAAACCCGCACAAAAACACCGGAAATGCGCATGTTCACCCCAAACCCCATATAATCAAGCCTACGAAAGGGATATGGAATTGTCAAGACGGCGCATTGCGCCATAATTTTTCTAAGGGAAAAGGGCCCGGATCCTGAAATAGATTGATCCGCCCTTTATGTTTCCGCCGCTATCCCCGGAAAACCATGCGGAAACTCCCGCCGTAAATTCAAGGTAGCTTCCAAAAGCTGAAGTTTTGGAACAGCCTCAAGTGTTTTTAGACTTCCTGGAGTACCAATGCCGCGATAAAATTCCGATAAAAAATCCTTTTCCTCCGTAAAACCGTCTCCCCTCTCTATTGCATAAATTTGCAATATTTCGTATATTTATTCAAAAATGAGGCTTGGCAAGAGGAGGAGAAAGGGATGATTCGGCTTAAGGGGGTCTCGAAAACGTTCGGGAGTCTACAGGCCCTCAAGGATATTAACTTGCACGTCCGGGAGGGGGAAAAGGTTACCATTATCGGGCCTTCCGGTTCGGGTAAGAGTACCCTGATCCGTTGTATCAACGCCCTGGAAGAACCTAGCGACGGGGAGGTGTACCTGGACGGGAATCTTTTGATGCGGACCAACCATACCAATCTGGTTCGTTCCTACTGCGCCATGGTGTTCCAGCAGTTCAACCTCTATCCTCACATGACCGTCCTGCGGAATATCACCCTGGCCCCCATCAAGCTCCAGAAAAAAACCCGGACGGAAGCGGAAGAAATAGCCTACCACTACCTGGACGTGGTGGGGCTTCGGGATAAGGCAAATGTTTACCCTTCTACCCTTTCCGGGGGCCAGCAGCAGCGCATCGCCATTGCCCGGGCTCTGGCGACCCGGCAGAAGATACTCCTCTTTGACGAACCCACCAGCGCCCTGGATCCGGAGATGGTGCAGGAAGTTCTGGACGTTATGATAAAACTCTCAAACGAATCCATTACCATGGTAGTGGTGACTCACGAAATGGGATTTGCCCGGCAGGTGGCGGATCGGGTTATTTTCCTGGACAACGGGGCCCTGGTGGAAGAGGGACCGCCGGAAGAATTCTTTGAACACCCGAAAAACGAGCGGACCGGCGCGTTTCTGAGTAAAATTTTGCGTTAAATTACCAGGATTCTTTCAAAACTCCATTCTTGAAGGAGCCGTCAATAAAAAAAGGACATTAAGATATTACCAGGTGAAAAAGAAACCCTCAAAATGGAGGTTTTAGAAGTTTCTTTTAAGCCAGAAATTTTATTTCAAGGAGGCACAGAATGAAGTTTGCGGGAAAAACGGTATGCGCGGCTTTGGTTCTGTTGGCAGTGGCCGGCGCTGTATTCGCCGGCGGGACAAAACAGGAAAGCGCGGCCCCGGCCGCCGCAAGTACGGGAAACCCGGATCTTGACCGGATCGTCAAGGCTGGGCTCCTCAAGGTGGGGGTAAAATCCGACGTACCCGGTTTCGGTCTTCTGAACCCCGATACGGGTAAGTACGAGGGTATGGAGATCGATATGGCTAAACTTATAGCCAAGGAGATCTTTGGGGATGAAAACCGGGTTGCCTTTACCCCCGTAACGGCCAAAACCCGGGGGCCGCTGCTGGACAATGGGGATATTGACTTTGTCATCGCCACCTTCACGGTGACCGAGGAGCGGAAGCTTACCTACAACTTCTCCTCGATTTATTACACCGACGGGGTGGGTCTTCTGGTAAAAAAGGCCGCCGGCTATACGGGCCTTAAGGATCTGGGGGGAAAGACCATCGGGGTCGCCCAGTCCGCCACCAGCCGGAAGGCCATCGAGGACGGCGCTGCCCCTCTGGGGATCAAGGTCGGCTTTAACGAATTCGCCACTTACCCGGAGATAAAGGCCGCCCTGGATTCCGGCCGGGTAGACGCCTTCTCGGTGGACAAGGCCATCCTCCGGGGTTACCTGGACGCGTCGGTGGAGCTTCTTCCCGACACCTATGCCCCCCAGCCTTACGGGATAGCCAGTAAGCTGAGCAACAAACAACTGGCCTCCTGGGTTGACGGTCTTATCACCAAGTGGCTGGGGGACGGTACCATTGCCGCCCTGATCAAGAAGTACGATCTTTAAGCGTTGTAAGTCTGTCCCATGGGACAGACTTGGTTAGGGAATGGTGAAGGTGGAAAGGCGCAGTGAGTAATGCGGCGGGGAACGGGAGCGCGGTATCGGCCGTGTTCCTCATTACCTAACTGTTCACCATTCCCTTTTTTGGCCTTTTTGCCGGGGGAGTTTGTCGCGTTTCGCGTATAAAACCCTAAAAATCGTCTGTCAGGCGATTTTTACCCGCAAACTCCGAAGCGGCTTTAGCCGTAAGTACGCCGGATAATCGGGATTTTCGCGTCACCGGTGAAGCGGAAATCCACAAGCACGGCAGGCTGCCGGTCTATCGCGTCCTTTTTTTACCAAGTCTTTTAGAGGTTTTGCGTTGGACTTTTCAAATTTTTTTAATTCCGGACCTTTCGCGTTCTGGCGCTGGCAGCGGCTTTTCATGGCCTCACCGGAATTCCTGGCCGGCTTCGGCGTTACCATCCTGATTTCGATTCTCGCCCTGCTTTTGGCCTTGGCCTTGGGTATCGTCTTTGGGCTCTGTTCCACCTCGCAGAAGAAAACCCTCAAGGCCGTTGCCCGTGTTTATGTGGAAATCTTCCAGAACACCCCCCTGGTGGTGCAGGTGTTCTTTGTATATAACGCCCTTCCCTATGTGGGGATACGGCTGGATGTGTTTATGATCGGTATGCTCTGCGTGGGGATCTACCACGGGGCTTATGTGTCCGAAGTGTTCCGCGCCGGGATCACTTCCATTCCCAAGGGGCAGATGGAGGCGGCTCGATCCCAGGGTTTTTCTTACATTCAGTCCATGCGCTACATCATCCTGCCCCAGACCATCACTATCGTCCTGCCGCCCCTGGCGAATCAGGCGGTAAACCTTATAAAAAACACTTCCACCCTGGCGCTGATAGCCGGGGGCGATCTGATGTACCGGGCCGATTCCTGGGCCAGCAACGGTACCCTGAGCTACGGTCCCGCCTACCTGATCACCGGCCTCCTCTACTTCCTCCTCTGTTTCCCCCTGGTCACCTGGGCCCGGCGGCACGAGGTACGGATAAAGAGCCGGGATACCCGGGAAGACGGCGGGACGCCCGCCGTGCCGTCGACAGGAGGCGTAAAATGAGCCCCCAGATCTTCGCCGATATCTTTACCCCGGTAAACCTGCGGTACATCTTCATGGGCCTCCGCACGACCATACTGGTTTCCCTTTCCACCGTGCTGCTCTCCGTCCTGTTGGGCACTTTTTTGGCCCTGTGCCGGAACTACGAAAAACAGCTTCTGGGGAGGATCGCCTCGATTTACATTGAAGTGTTCCGCAGTA
>JAITQR010000121.1 GCA_031288815.1 Treponema sp. | reverse complement strand
CCGGGATCGATCCCCAGCACCCTGGTTCCCTTGATGGGGCGCTGCATAAGCAGGTTTTTAAGGTTCTGGCTGAAGACGGAGATGCCGTGATCGTCCGCGGCGTCACTCTGATCCCCCCGGATCTCCCGGATCACCGCCGGGCCGAGGAGCCGTTTCAGGCCGTCCTCAATAGCGGTTTTGTGGTAATCGTTATGAATTTCGTATTTCCGCTGCAGCATTTCGGCGGCGGTGTTCTCGTCCACATCGATGTTTATGTCCAGGACTCCCTCCCTTTCGCCCCGGTTAACGGCCAGTATCCGGTGGGGTTTTATCCGGGAAAGGGACTCCTTGTAGTCCCAGTACATCTGGTAGGTAGAAGTTTTTTTGGCTTCCTCATCCCCTAGCCCCTCTTTCCCCGAAGCTTTACAGACAATATTCCCGTCTTTCAGGTAGAAACTCTTTATGCTTGAACGGTTTTCCGTGTCCTGGCTGACTTCCTCGGCGATAATATCCATGGCGCCCTGCAGGGCTTCTTCCGGGCCGGACACGGAAAGTTCGGGGTTTTCTGGATTTTCTTTCACAAATTCGGCGGCTTTTAACATTAACGCCGCTCCGTCCAGTTCCTTCATCGCTTCCGCCAGAGGCCCCAGCCCTTTTTCCAGAGCGATCATGCCTCGGGTCTTCCTTTTCCGCTTGTAAGGGGCGTAGATATCTTCCAATTCGGCCAGGGTAGCGGCTTTACTGATGTTCCCGTAGAGGGTCTCAGTAAGCTTGCCCTGCTCAAAAATACCCCGTATTATTTCGATTCGGCGGTTTTCCAGGTTTTTTCCGCTGGTAAAAAGATGATCTATGTCCCGAATCTGTACCTCGTCAAGGCTTCCGGTCTTTTCTTTGCGGTACCGGGCGATAAAAGGCACCGTGCTTCCCTCTCCGATAAGGGAAACTACGGCCTGAACCTGTCCAAAATTGACGGAAAGGTTCCCGGCGATACTTTTCATAATATTCGCTTCGTTGACGGCAAGGGAGTCAATAAATTCTTTGTTGATTTCCATAAAGTGTTATTTTATCGAAGAAGGGGCGGCGAAACAAGCCGTTTACCGGCGCTTTCACCGGCGCGCCAGGGCTCCGGGGGCGCGTAAAACGAAAGGGGTATCCGGAAAGCTGTCACCGCCTCCCAAATACCCCCAAAAAACCTGTTGCCTGTTCCGTTTATACCTGCTCGGGAGGCGGAACGGGTTTTTTCGCCCGGGGTTTTGCCGGTTTTTTGGCAGGGGCCTTCCCTTTCACGGGCTTTTTAACGGCTTTCTTGGACGGGGCGGGCTTCTTGGCTTTGGGAATGTTCTTCAGGACTTCGGCGAATTCCTGATCATTCTTGACGCTTTCCGCCAGTTCGTACTTGTTTTGTATGTCGATCCAGAATTCGGGCTTGTTACCGAAATATTTCGCAAGCCTAAGGGCGATAGGAACGGAAATTTTGAGCTTTCCGCCGATCAACAGACGAATACTTGACTGACTCAGCTTGATATCGTCCGCGACTTTGGCGGCCGTAAGCTGGTAGTCATCCAAAAACTTCTTGAAAACTACTCCGGGATGCTGGTTAATTTTGGCCATGCATTACTCCTTAATAAAAGTGATACTAAACTATAGACATATTCTACTAATAATGTAAACCTTTTTTTAAAAAATTTCCTTAAATTTTTCAAATTTTTTATCAGAAAAGCTTTGGTATGTACCTTTTTTAAAGCCGCTTTAGAAGAACAGCGCCGTTGCCTTGAAATTCAAGCTAAAATCCGTGTTTTTGGCCGGTTTTTCCGGAAAGCTTCCCCAAAAACAACCCTGTTTAGACGAGACGGCGGCCTCTAAAAACCCACGTGCTCAGGTTTCTGGAGACCGCCCTTGTTTAAAAAACAGATCAGATATAGTGGCGGAGGCTTTTGTCTTCCTGGAATCCGCTTAAACGGGCGATAGCGTAACTGGAAAAGGAAGCTATCATCACGTCCAGGAAGGTTCCTACCGTGATAAGGTAGAAGGCCAGGGGTTTCAGGATCAGGTAACCTGCCTCATAACCCCCGCCGTAGCCAAGACAGAGGACGGCAAGAGCGGTATAGGCCCCGTCTCCCGGGTGGCGGGCAAGGAAAAAGGAGATGAGAAGGGCCCTTAAGCATATAGAAACGGTATCCGCCATGGTGGTTATCCCCAGGCTGGAGTAAGACTTTATGATTACGATAAACGCTACCGCCGCGACCATGGCGCTGCCCCCCCGGCCAAAGGTGGCGAAAAGAGAAAGACTTATTGTGTTGGAGCGCCTGCGGTTCCCAAAGTTCTCTTTTCCATGGCGCAGCAGCACCGGAAAAGTAAAATTCAGGTCCCCGGAGAACCACGCGGTTATGCCGGGGCCCAGGGATCCGTAGAGAACCGCCCAGGGCCTGGCCTTGGGCCTGACAAAGCAGAGGAGGATGGGCAGGACAACAAAACTAAAGATTAGGCTAAAGGCCCCCAAAAGAACGATAAGATCCCGAAATGCGCCGGTTTCCTGGACTGCCTTGAAGCGGAAAGCCCAGTATGCCGCCAGCGTAATCATAATAAACCCCAAAATTTCTGAAAAAAAAGAAATAATGTGGTAAAAAATTCGGGAAAGGGAATCAATCAGGGCTATTACCGGCTTGGTGTAGCTGCGGTCGTAGGAGAGGCCCATTCCCAGGAAAAACGCGAAAACACAGAAGGGGAAAATGTACGACCCGTCGCCTACCAGAGCCTGGAACATGTTCGGGGG
The DNA here is from genome assembly GCA_031288815.1 of Treponema sp. Next base: position 2,820 of record JAITQR010000121.1, on the reverse strand, counting down.
GAAAAGGGCCAGTACATTATCGGCCACATCCAGAGAGAACGCCTCAAGCTGCTCCTCCATGGGAATGCGTATCCGCCCCGGAGGGAAAAGCAGAGTCGCGCTGACCCCCGCGGCTATGACAAAAACGGCCCCGCCGATGATAAAAAGAAAGCTGCGGAGTACCAGGGCCCAGAATTGCCCGTCCTTGCGGAGTTCGTATACAGCGATGGTAAGTGAAAAAACCAGAAGGGGCGTCAGGGCGTAGCGGCCTATCCGCAGGGTCAGATTCTCCAGCCAGGCGAGAACCGTAAGGATGTTTTGATTATCCTGGGGCAGCAGATAAGCGGCCGCCACCCCAAGAATGGAACCAAAAAGCAGTTTTATCCAGATTTTCATTTATTTTTCAAAGTACCTCTGGGCGTTTCCGAAGGAAATATCCCGAACCATTCCGCCGAGCAGGTTAAAATCGTTGGGAACTTCCCCCTCTTCCGCCCAGACGCCCAGAATATTACAGAGGATCCGCCTGAAGTATTCATGCCGGGGGTAGGAAAGAAAACTGCGGGAATCGGTGAGCATTCCTACAAAACGGGAAAGGAGCCCCACATTCGCCAGAAGCTTCATCTGGGCTTCCATTCCGTCCTTGTGATCCAGGAACCACCAGGAAGAGCCAAGCTGCATCTTGCCGGCGATACCGCCCTCCTGGAAACAGCCCATTATGGTAGCCAGACTGTAAAAATCCTTGATGTTCAGACTGTAGAGGATAGTCCTGGGCAGCTTGCCGGATGCTTCCAGGTAATCGAAGAAACGGGACAGGTTCGCCGCCACCGGATGATCGTGCGACGCGTCGTAACCCGTATCCGCCCCCAGGTTTTTAAAGCCCCGGCTGTTGTTGTTCCGGAGAGCCGAAAGGTGTATCTGCATCGCCCAGCCCCGGTCGTGATACTCCGCGGCCAGACGGGTAAGGATAAAGGTCTTCCAGGAGTCGGTTTCCCGTTTGTCCGGGACTTTCCCCGCCAGGGCCGCGGCGAAGATCTCCCCGGCCTCTTTCTCCCAGGCTCCCTCCCGGATGGAACCGTTCGCGTCCCCCAGGGCGGTCTCGAAGGGAAGGTACTCCAGGGCGTGATCCGAAGCCCGGCAGCCCAGCCTGTCGAAGAAGGCGACCCGGTCCCGCAGAACCTCCAGCAGATCCGCCAGGCCGGAGATCTGTTTCCCCGCCCTCTGGGCAAGATCGGCGATGTACCGGGCAAAATCGGGCTTTTCAATGTTCATTACCCGGTCGGGCCGGAAAGAGGGTAGTACCTTGGTAGCGGTTTTACCCGATTTCTTTACTTTTTCGTGCCATTCCAGGCTGTCCGCCGGGTCATCGGTAGTACCTACGGCGTAGACCTTGAATTTTTTAAAGATCCCGTAAACGGAAAAACCGGGATCGTTTTTCAGTTTGTCGTTGGCGGCCTTCCAGATTTCCGGCGCGCTTTCCCTGTTCAGGGGCTCGTAGATATCGAAATAGCGCTGAAGTTCCAGGTGGGTCCAGTGGTACAGGGGATTCCCGATGGCCGCGGGTACGGTTTCCGCCCAGGCGAGGAAGCGGTCGTAGGAGGGCGCGTCGCCGGTGATAAGATTTTCGTCTACCCCGTTGGCCCGCATGATCCGCCACTTGTAATGATCCCCGTAGTGATTCTGGCCCAGCCACATATAGGCCAGATCGGGAAAACGGCGGTCTTCCGCTATTTCCCGGGGATTCAGGTGGCAGTGGTAGTCGAATATGGGTTCCCCCGCGGCGGCTTCGTGGTAAAGCCGCTGGGCCGTTTTGTTTGAAAGAAGAAAATCTTCATCCATAAATTTTCTCATTGGTATTGTTCCTCCGGTTTTTTAAGATAGCCTATGGCTTTCCCTTTAGCAATGTGTTTTTAGTCGTAAAACTCCCCAAAACCCGGCTGGTTTCGGGAAAGGCCTTTGGGAATGTCTCTCTGATAGGTTGTCTGGATACGTTGCCCGCGGGGTTTTTCAGACTTTTTTCGGCGGCTTTCCAGAAAGGGGCCCCAGGAGGAGCCGGCCCATGATGGCCGCCATGGACTGCTGGAACACGATCCCCAGCAAAGCGGGCAGGGCCGCCGCCGGGGGAAAAAATTCAATGGCGATGGTAGTAGCGGCGCTGATGTTGCGGAGCCCGGAAGAAAAAAAGATGGTAATCCGCTTATCCCGCTCCAGCCGGCAGACCAGGCCAATAAAACGGGCGAGAAAGTAACCCAGGACGGCGAAAAGAACGCAAACCGCCGCGACAAACCAGACATGGGGATCGGTAAAGCGCAGCTGGGGCGCCACCGCGGAGGCGTTGGCGGCGATTACCAGGATTAGGCAGAGCTTCGCCAGGGGATTTAAAACGGGGGAAACCGTCTGGGGGATCTTCCCCCGGCTTGCTTCGTTGGCCGACACGCCGACCAGGGTGGGAATTACCACCATCAGTATCAGGGAAAGGGCGATTCCCGACATGTCCAGGCTTACCCGGGTCCCCATAAGGATAGACATAGTGCCAGGCACCACCAGGGGAGCCGCTACCGTGGAGATGAGGATCAGGGCCAGGGCCAGGGCGTTATCCCCCTTGTAGATGTTGACCCAGATAAAGCCGGAAACCGCCGTGGGAACCGAATATACCAGAATATAGCCCGATACCGTGTCCGGGTTTCCCCGGAAGACCAGGGAGGCAACCAGGAGGGCCGCCAGAGGCATCAGCACGTGGGAGGAAAAGAAAAAAAGCAGGATAGGCAGGGGATTTCGGAGGACCAGGCCGAATTCCCTGGCTTTGAGCTTTAAAGCCCCCGACAGAGTCATTATTCCGAACAT
>JAITQR010000053.1 GCA_031288815.1 Treponema sp. | reverse complement strand
ACGGGGAATTCGATAAACTCCTTGCTTCCTACACCGGGATTCTGTCTCCCACCTTAAAAATTTTTCTGGATGATCCCAAGCTTTTCTGGGTCTATAGCGAGATTGAGCGGACCAGCGGCACAATCCCCCCGGGGTCGAGGATTTTTCACAATGGCAAGCTTGTCCCCATGAACCTGCTGCTTGGCTTGAAACGCAGGGAGGTTCTTATAGGTGTTAAACTTTCCCTGCCCTTCTGGTATTCCCTGCCCATCCTCAGTTCGATCCTTGCCTTCTTCGCGAGGTTCAAGCGGAAAAAGAAAGTTTCGCGGCAGGCAAGCCCAAGGAACATGGATATTGATTTTGAGGAAGCGGTGCGTCCCCCCAGATCCTCCGTCCACGAGATAGTGAATGCCGCGCGGACAATAGAGCTTGATCTGGTTCCCCCGGGGAAAACCCTGGACGAATACCTGAGGGAGGTTGAAAACCGCTGGAGCAAGCTCCTGGATAAACAGGCTCGAAATAACCTGGTGGAAGATGTCAACTCCCTGGTACGGGACCATCTGCGTAAAGCCCTCAGGCTGCGAAAACACGTCAGACTCAGCGAAGAGGATCTCAGGGATCTTGCCGAGGGAATCGTGAAAGGAACCCCCAGCCTGGAAACCCTGAAAGCCAACGATTACCTCAGCCTTTACATGCAGCTCTATATGCTGAAGCTTCTCCTCAATATTTCCGCCCCTAAATCCTAAAAGCTGTAGCTCAGGGCGGTCCGGATAAAGCCCTTTTCCCGGTACTGGGAGAAGTCTCCCCCCCTCTTTCCCCCGAACACCCCGCCTGAAATTTCCGTGGAAAGATCGCCCGAGCTATACGTCAGGGCGGGGATGTAGTAGATATCCAGGGTCTCGATATTCCAGATGTGGGTAAGTTTGAGCTCCAGTTTGTCCCGCAAAAATTTCCGGGAAATCCGGGCGGTAAAGGTGGTGGCGGTAAGGGCCGTGTCCGCCTCGGTATCCAGGGCGGGGTTGCCGTTTACCTGGTCGTCCATAAGCCGTATCGATTCGTTGACCTGAAGGTTCAGGGTAAAGCCCAGCAGGTCCCGGTCAAAGCCGAAAGACCAGGCGAGGAAAGGGTTGTACAGCTCCCCGTCGCCGCCCCCAAGATCCTCGGTGATGTTGGCGGCGAATTCGGCGCGGACGTTGAAGCCGGAAAGGACCCGGGCGTAATCAAGCCCTATTTGGTGGTAGCGGTTGTACGCTACCCGGGGCTCAAGAGCCGTGGCGGCGGCGGTGATACGGGCGGGATCGGGCGGATTTTCCGCGGCGGTTTTCAGCAGCTTCTCCGCGCCGCCGATGGTGAAGGCGGGCCTGAACAGGTTCCCGTAGTAGTACTGGATCCCCAAATCGGCGCCTCCGAGAAGGGTGGTAAAACGGAGTCCCCCCTGGGCATACTCAAGGCCCCCCGTGGGGGGAAGGCTGATGGTCATACCCTCCGCTTTTCCCATAATTTCCGCGACGAGAGGTTCCGCTATCGGCGGGGGCAGGGCCCGCAAAGCGCCGCCAATCCCCGCGAGCATGTCGTCCCGGCGATCGGCCGCGATCGCCCGGGGATACCAGCGGCCCGTCTCCTCCAGATCGTAACGGTGGCCCTGGAAACCGGGCGCGAAGACCGCCTCCAGTTTGGAGAAGGCCAGGGGCGTCCAGGAAACGTGGAGCATGGGGCGGGCGATCTTACGGCCCAGGGTGTCGGTGACACGGGTCAGATCCGAGTAGTCCAGAGGGTTGGTCACGTCCAGGGGGCCCAGGCTGTCCGCCCTGCCCCAGTTGAGCTTCCTGAAACCGGCCTCCAGGCTTACCGGGCCGAAGAAGGCCCGGAGGTAGGCCTCGTCGATAAGGCGGGGGGTATTGTAGAGCAGATCCCCGGAAGACCGGGAGCCGATATCCCAAAAAGTCTCGGTGGAAAGCCTGAAATTCAGCGCCGCCTCGGCGTTGGACGCGGAAGCGCCGAAATTCAGATCCCCGCTGAACAGTCTGCCCAGATCCGATGTCTTTGCCGTCTCCCCGGAGCTAAAATCGTTGGGATAGAATTCAAAGGCGGCGGATACTTTCCCGCTTATCGTTACCGCCGGCGGCCGCGCCGATTCCGCCTCCGAAGCTTCCCCGCTTTCCTCCCCAAAACCGAAGCCGAAATCCTGGGCCGGCGCCGGGAAACAGAGGAACAGGGCAAAGGCCAGGCACGGCGCAAGCCGGCGTATCCCGCCGAAGCTCATCGCGCCCTGCCCGTTTCAAGATAGGTGGTGGTAAACACCGTTTCCGGGATAGGATCGTCGTACTTCACAATATCCGATCGCAGATCCGTGGAAGTCCCCGCCGCGAGGGTACTCATCCGGGTTAAAAGGGATGTAAGACGGCCCTGCACGTCCTTAAAGTCCCCGTTCTCCAGGGTTTTTACGTGGGTGGAACGTTTGTCGTAAAGTTCCACCCGGTAGTTCGCCTTGGTTTCCCTGTCGATCCACTGGATCATCCTGGAATACTGGTAGGAACCGTCCTTCGGTACGGACTCGATCACGTAACAGGAACGGCCGTTTAATTGTTCCTCCCGCAGCAGTTTGTGGTTATCCAGATCCGCCTTGCGGTTTGCCGAGGAAATATCGTCGTAGGAAAAATCGGTGCCCACAAAACTGCCGGAACCTTCCGACGCGGCGATACGCCGCACCCTTCCCAGGCTGGGGAGGAATATCCAGCGGTCGTCTTCCTTGCCGGGGTTTTCCACAGTGAGGAAACGGGTTCCCCTTACCGACGCGGGGTCCTGGAACACAATAACGGTCCGTTTATTACCCCTGGCGTCGTTTTTTGAATACTGATCCATAACCCGCCGGGTTTCCGAGCCGTCCTTCGCCTTGATGATCATGGTAGACCGGGTAGAGGTAGTGTTGCTTTCTATCCGGGTTCGGGAAGCGTGAACGATAGATCCGGCGTCCTGGGACAGCGCCCCGGCGGCGGACAGGAGCAAAGCGGCGGCAACACAGAACAATTTTTTTCTCATAAACAACCTCTTTATCATTTGTAGGCGCTAGTTGCCCGGAAACCGAAGCCGCCGAACAAGCCCGTTAAGATTTCCCGACGAATTTCGGTTTCAGCAGGGTAAGCAGCACCGGAACAACCGTAAGGCTGACCAGCCCGCTCGTTCCCATGGTAAGGGCGATAAGGAGGCCCAGATCCTTGAGGATAATGAATTCCGAAAGGAGCAGAACGGCAAAGCCGGCCCCCACGGAAATGGCGTTAATGACAATGGCGAAGCCGGTGGTAACAAACACGCGCCGCAGAAAGTTTCCCTCCCCTCCGTGAAGGCGCCATTCGGTCTTGTAGGCTTCCATAAAGTGGATGGTATAATCAATACCGATCCCTATGGACAGACTCGCCACCATGGAAGTGCCGATGTTTAGTTTTATTCCCCAATAACCCATAAGCCCGAAGTTGATGAGTATCGAAATGGAGAGGGAGATAACGCCGATTAAGCCCCCCAGGAGGGAACGGTTCGAAAGGGAAACGATAATAAAAACCACCAGCAGGGATATTACCACCGAGCTAAGCTGGGACTGAACCACCAGCCTGTTGAGGGAGGATTCCACCATCGCGCTGCCCCCCACCAGGGTCTTTACGTTTTTGGGGAAGTGCCTCTCTATGTACCGGTGTATCAGGGATACCGCCCTGCCGGTATCCTCGTCTCCCGTGGTACGAAGCTGGACAACCATCTTAACGGCCGTGGGCTCCAGGGGATCATTGGAGTAGGAATCAATGGCCCCCGAGAGGAGTATCAGGTAATTTGAGACGATGCCCCGCAGTTCTTCCGGGCTGGTTTTGCCGTAACGGCCGGGATCGGCGGGTATTTCGTAGTAGGACGCTCCCTGGTAATTGACAAGCCGTTTCAGGTTTCCAATCCAATCCTCAAGCCCCCCCTCACCCAGGGCGCTGTTGAACAGATCCAAAAGCTCGCCCACGCGGTAGGTTTTTTCCAGCTCCCCGGCGGCCCCCGTTTCGCCGTTTCCGGCGGCGGCCTCCGTCCCGTCCAGGGTTCCTCCGTTATCAGGAAGATCCAAGCCGGAATCCCCAAAACCGAAATCGCCGAAGCCGAAACCGGCGTCCCCGGAATCCCCAAAACCGAAGCCGCCGTCCTCGATAGATCCGCCGCCCCCGGCCCTCAGTCCGTGGGGGCTCTGATCGGCGTTAAACACCTGGTTTATCCGCTTGACAAGATCGGTAAAACCCATCACCTTGCCGGTTTCCGCCACCTGCTTTTCCAGAAAGACGCCCAGGCTGTCCATGGCGCTTAAACTGCCGGGATGCAGCAGAATCTCCGGACTTTCCGCCTCCATGACCACGTTCAGCACCTTTGAGCCGCCGAATTTTTCCCGGATAAAGCGGTCGGAACGGGCGATATCCGTGCCGGGCTTAAAATACTCCACAAACACGTTGTCTATCTTTACTTTGCCGGTTCCCCAGACCGCCAGAACCAGTACCAGGGCGCTCAAGCTCAGGATAAAACGCTTTTTTCGGACCGCGGAAACAAAAAAACCGGCCAGCAGATACTCCGGAGATTTTTCGGACCGGCCCGCCGGCGGCGAATCCCGGGAAGCCCCGACGGGATCGCTTTTTTTTCGCCCAAAAACCGGCATGGGTTTCGGCCCCCGGAGGAGCAGCAGGGAGGGGATCAGCGTTACCGCCACGAGGAAGGAAGAGAGGACCCCGAAAGACGAGAAAATTCCCCATTCCCGAACGGGCAGCACCTGGGTAAAGCAGAACGAAAAGAAACCCGCGAAGGTGGTGATGAAGGCGAGAAAGACCGGCTTTCGTATCCGCCTGAGCAGGGAAAAAACCAGGGCCCGGTGTTCTTCGGCCCCCAGATTTCCCGATTTATCCCGGTCGTCCAGGTAATGGGTCAGTACGTGGATACCGTAGGCGCTTCCCACCGCCACAAGAATAACCGGCAGCACCGTGGAGAGGACGGAGAGCTTAACCCCGAACAGGGGCATCGCCCCCATGGCCCAGACGGTAGCCACCGCCACGGTAAGCATGGGGAGCAGCACCGCGGTAAGACGGCGGAAGGACAGAAACAAAACCGTAAGCACCACGGCGGCTACCAGGGGAACCAGCACCGCCAGATCTTTCCGCATGGACTCGCTGATGGTGGCGCTGATAACCGGGATGCCGGTAACGTAGACCCTCGCCTCGTCCCGGAACATTTCCCTGGCGATGTCCCGAACCCGCATATACTCCTCGATGAACTCCGGCCTTCCCGCGTCTTCCGAATCTATCTCCAGGGGAACCAGTATCTGGGTGGCTGTAAAATCCGCCGAATAAAGGGCGTTACGGTACAGATCCCAGGAGAGGAGCCGTTCTTTTAGTTTCGCGATATCCTCCCGGGAACCGGAAAAGTCTTCCCCCACCAGTTTTTCTACAACAATCGTATCCCCTTCCCCCGCGATGTAATCCGAATCCATTATCGAATTTACTTTGCCCACAATTTCGATGTCCTCAATACGGTTAACATAACCGCGTATCAGGGCCAGGAAATCGGGGTCGAATATGGTTCCCCCTTCGCGCTCAAGGCCCACCAGGATAAACACGGAACTGCCGAAAGTATCGTCGATATACTTGGAGTTAAGACGGGCCTCGTCGTTTTCCGGCACAAAGCGGATATTGTTGTTGTCCAGCTCCGCCCGGAAAAGCGCCAGGGCAAAAAACAGCGTAAGGAACCCGATAACCAAAACGATGACAAGAGGATGGGCGAAGAATGTTTCTATAAACCTGTTTTCCGGTTTTCCGGTTTTTGGACATTTTTGCATGAAATCGTTCCGGCTATAATATTATCCGGAAAAGGCGGGAAATTCCAGACGCTTTCCGGGAACCCTTGACTAATCCCGTTTTATGTTTGGTATTATGTAAAGGCGATGAGGTATCCGTATTTGGCTTTGGTTTTGGCAGGGTTCCTGTGCGCGGTTACCGCCTGCCAGTCCCCGCCAAGAGAGATAGAAAAACCGCCCGATTCCGTTTACATCGGCGATCGCCAGACAGACGAGGAAGAGGTTCCGGAACCGGTCTTCCCGGAGGAGATTCCCCCGGGCCCGGAGCCGGCCGCGTCTTCCTTCGGCGAAGTGTGGGGCTACCTGGTCAAAGACCGGGAGGCGGCTCTTGTGCCGGAACTTCCCCTTTCGGACATCGGGTATTTTAACGCGGACGTGGATTCTTACGGGAAGCTGGGCAATATTCCCAGCCGGAAAAAAGCCCCTTCTTTTCCCGCCCGGTTTCATCTGGTGGTAACCTGCGACAGTTACGCCCTTACCCATTTTGTCCTGATGGAGGGCTCAAAGGAACGGCGGGAACTGGTCGCCGATCTTATCGCCGCCGCGAAGGACTTCGACGGCCTCCACATCGACTTTGAATTGGTACTCTCCCGGGACGGGGACGCTTTTCGGTCCTTCCTGTCGGAACTCCGGACCGGGCTGGGGGAAAAAATGCTCAGCGTGGCCTTTAAGGCCCGGCTCAGAACCCTGGAGAACGATCCTTACGATTACAAAAAGGTAAAGCCCCTGGTAGACCGCGTCCTGATCATGGCCTACGACGAACACTGGGGGACAAGTTCTCCCGGCCCGGTGGCTTCCATGGAATGGTGCCGGCGGATAGCGGAATACGCCCTTTCGGTGATCGGCCCCGAAAAGCTTGTGATGGGAGTCCCCTTTTACGGCAGGGCCTGGGGGCATATTAACCCTTCCCGGGCCCTGGTCTACGCGGGGGTGGAGGATCTGATAAACCAGCACGGGGTGGAGGCGGTTGGCCGGGAAGGCGGCATCCCCACTTTCGAGTACGAAGTCCCGGTAAAGGTGAAAGTCTACTACGACGACGAACAATCCCTGGCGGCGCGGATGGAAATGTACCGTTCCCTGGGGATCCGCTCGGTTGGCTTCTGGCGGCTCGGCCAGGAAACCCCGGCGGTTTGGAAGCGGCTCAGGCTGGAACCGGCCGCCTCCCGCTAAAGAATGACCTGACTATATCTCGTACACCGCCCGGGCAATGGGCATGCGCCGGCCCATACCGAAGGCCCGGGGGCTCACCTTGAGGACCGGCGGGGCCTGGCGGCGTTTGAACTCCGCCCGTGCCACGGTACGGATGATCCGGGCGGCCAGATCCCCGTCCCAGCCCTGTTTTTCCACCTCGTCCCTGGCAAAGTTGCCGTACAAATACAGTTTGAGGATCTGATCCAGCACCTCGTAGGGGGGCAGGCTGTCCTGGTCCTTCTGGTTGGGCCGCAGTTCCGCCGAGGGGGGCTTGTCGATGATCGCCTGGGGAATGATCTCCCCGCCGCCGCCGGCAAGGGAACGCCGGTTGATCCGGCGGCAGAGGGCGAAGACCTCGGTCTTAAACACGTCGCCGATGGGGCCCAGGGCGCCGTTCATGTCGCCGTAGAGGGTACAGTAGCCCATGGCGAGCTCGCTCTTGTTCCCCGTGGTAAGGAGCATGGAGTCGAATTTATTGGAAAAGGCCATCAAGAGGGTTCCCCGTATCCGGGCCTGCAGGTTCTCCTCGGCAATGTCGAAGGGCCGCTTCTCGAAGACCCCTTCCAGGGTGGAGAGGAAGCCGGCAAACACCGGCTCGATGGGGAGGGTCTCGTAACGGCAGCCCAGGTTGGCCGCCAGTTCCGCCGCGTCGTCCCGGGAGCCCTTGGAGGATAAGCGGGAAGGCATGCTGAAGCAGACGATCTTATCCGCCCCGACAGCCTTGACCCCCAGATACGCCACTAGGGCCGAGTCGATGCCGCCGGAAAGACCCAGATGGGCCCGTTTGAAGCCGCACTTCTTCATGTAGTCCCGGATTCCCATCACCAGGCCCTCTTCCATCATGTCCAGTTCGTAGGGGGTAAGGCCCAC
>JAITQR010000192.1 GCA_031288815.1 Treponema sp. | reverse complement strand
GCGTGTCGGGGTCCCAAATTAAGGTATTAACCCCTGAGTCTAGCCGCCACAGGAGAACAACATACCCCGCCCTTCAGGGAGAGCTTGTTGATTAGCCTAAAAGACATACCTTGAAATTTTGCCACCAAGGCCGAAGGCCAGGCGAAAAGGCGCGCGAAGGAAGGATAAGATTAGAAACCAGGCCCTTCGTGTACCTTTGTGCGCCTTCGTGGTTAATATTCTTCATTACAAAGTAGTAGAAACCGCAGGTAGCTCCGCTCTCCCCGGATTGAATCCGGTATTTTAAATCTATTGAGCCGCACGAGATTCGAACACGTGACCCACGCCTTAAAAGGGCGTTGCTCTACCTACTGAGCTAGCGGCCCGGATTTGGTCAAATTATCCGATATCCGTGTCCCTTGTCAAGGGTTCCCCCCCCGCGTCAAAGCGATCCTCCCCGCTTTTTCGGCCCTTTAGGGGAAAAATCCGGCATCTTACCGCTCCACCGTTGGATTCCCCGCCGGGAAAGGGGGAAAGCAGCACTTTCAGGTAGTTTTCCGAGACCGCCGGAACGGAACCGTCCGGGCTTGTCTTGGCGAAACGTTCCGGGACGGCCTCCACGGTCCGGCCCAGCCAGCGGCCGACATATGCGGCCTTCCCCCGCTTGGCCAGGCGGTTCAGGGTTTCCACCCGGCTGGAGACCTCCCTCCGGCTGACCGGATCTTTAAACCGGAAGGCCGGGGTTTCCGGGCGGGCCGAGTAGGGAAAGGCGTGTATCCAGGCGAACCCTATCCCCTCGCAGAGTTCCACCGTCCCCGCGAAGTCCTCCCCGCTCTCGCCGGGAAAACCGGCGATGATGTCGCAGGCCAGGAAGGGATCGTCTTTAAGGGCCCGGAGTTTCTCCGCGGCGGCGGCGGCTTCCCCGGCGGTATAGGGACGGCCCATCCGGGCAAGCACCCGGTCGCTGCCCGACTGGAGGGACAGGTGAAAGTGGGGCCGTATCCGCCGCTCTCCCAGAACCGGCAGCAAAGATCCCGTAAGGGCTTCCGGCTCCAGGGAGGAAAGCCGCAGGGCGATACGGCCGGTGTTTTCAAGCAGGAAGGCCACCAGCGCTCCCAGATCTCCCCGCCGCTCGTCCCGGTACTGGGAGATATTTACCCCGCTAAGGACCGCTTCCGCGTAGCCCCGATCCTCAAGGGACCGGAGCCGCCGGAGCACCGTGTCCGCGTCAAGGCTTACGCTGCTTCCCCGGGCAATGCTTACCCGGCAATAGGCGCAGGCGTGATCGCAGCCGTCCTGTATCTTAAGAAAAGGCCGGGAATGGAACGAAAGTTCCGGGGCGTTAAAGGCGAAGGGGTCTCCCCTTTCCTCCTGCCGGGGCAGGGCTTGGCCGGTTTTTCCCGGGGCGGTTTTTCCCTGGGTGGTCTTGTCCGGGGCGGCATAGGGTTCCAGAAGGGCCGCAAGATCCCGGCCTTCCATGCCGCCGCCCATACGCCGGGGCAGATCCAGCAGGGCCGGTTTCAGGTTCCCGGGAACCACAAAAAGACGCCTCTCTGAACCGGCCTTCCCGTCCTCCAGGGCGGCGATCTTTTCCGCCTCAAGCTGGGCGTAGCAGCCGGTCACGATGACCCGGGAGGCCGGGTTGTCCTTCAGCAGCTTGCGGATGATCCGCCGGGCCTTCTGCTCGGCCATGGAGGTAACCGTACAGGTATTGACCACCAGAATATCGGCCCCTTCCTCCCAGGGGCGGAGGGTAAAACCCGCCTCCCTGAAAGACGCGGCCACCGCCTCGCTTTCAAGCTGATTCAGCTTGCAGCCCAGGGTGTAAATCGAGAAGGAATACATGAAACCTGATACTAGCGGGAACCCAGGGCCTGCCGGGTACGGTCAAGGCCCCGGCGGGCGTTGGAATCTTGGGAGTCAAGGGAAAGGGCGCGTTCATAGGCGGCGATAGCTTCTGAAAAATCCCCCGCGTTTTCCCGGGCGTAGGCAAGCCGGGTCCACCAGGCGGCGTTTCCCGGCACCCAATGAACCGCGGTAGACAGGGCGATATCGGCGTGCCGGAAACGGCCCAGACGGATGTATATCTCTCCCAGGAAATAGTACACCATATCTATCCGCTGGCCTTCCGGGGCCAGATTGACATATTCCTGGAAATACTGGAGGGCTTCGTTGTTACGGCCCTCGTAGTAACTTATTTCACCCAGAATTTCGATGATCCGGGTATCGTAGCGGCTCAGGTTCCGCCCGGATCGGGCGTAGGTCAGGGCTTCCTGGAAACGGTTAAGCCTGAGGAGGCTCCAGCATATCACCACATGGGAATCCAAATTGTTGGGGTTCGCGGTGATTTCGTCTTTGCAGATATTCACCGCCCGATCGTAGTTGCCATTCCGGTATTCCATCAGGGCGTCCGGCCGATTTTGGGAAAAAAGCAGGCCCAAGGGAAGAAAAAAAAACACCGGAAGAAACCAGCCTTTCATTTACGGGGCCTTTTCGTCCATGCTGCACAGGCCGTTGAAGATACAGCCGGTCTCCATCATGATCTTCGGGGTATTCACGTTTCCCTGGAGCCTTCCCGTACCGGTTAACTCCACCTTTTCCGAGGCGCTTATGTTCCCCGTCACGACACCCCGGATTACCACCTTGGATGCGCTGATATCCGCGTCCACCACCGCGTCTTTATCAATTACCAAAATTCCCCTGGCGTTAATTTTCCCGGAAATTTTCCCCTGAATCAGAAAAGATTTTTCAAAATTCAGTGTTCCGGAAAAATCGACGTCCGGCGGCAGGATTGTGTCAAAATCCTCGTCTTCCAGTGTGTCATTATGGACATCAGTCATAGTAGGAATTTAACCAGGGAAAGATACTCCCGTCAATAGGCGCGTTGCGCCATAATTTTTCTAAGTGAAAGGGGGGCAAGAAAAGCCGCGGAACCGCCGGGAAAGGGCGGTTCCAAAAGCCGCCCGGCCCCGGAACCGTCCCGCCATGAAAAGCAATCTTCCTCATTTGGCCCGGGAGAGGGTAACCGCGGCGGTGGTGACGATGTCTTCCACCGAGGCGCCCCGGGACAGATCGCTTATCGGCTTGGCGAAGCCCTGGAGGAAGGGGCCGAAGGCTTCCGCCTTGCCCAGACGCTGCACCAGCTTGTAACCGATGTTTCCCGCCCCCAGATCGGGGAATACCAGGGT
>JAITQR010000064.1 GCA_031288815.1 Treponema sp. | reverse complement strand
TTTTATATTAATATTGTTAAAAGGGCTTGTGGATAATATGTTAATATCTTTTGGCGTGACGGACGGCGGGTATGGCTGAATCGGGGTATGAGGTATTCTGGAAGGAAGTTTTAAACCAGATTCAGTCAAAAATAGGGGAACAGGACTTTTCGGTCTGGTTCGGCAATTTAAAGTACCTCAAGACAAAGGAAAACGCCCTGGTTATCGCGGTTCCTTCCTCTTTTTACCGGGATCAGATTAAAATCCGTTACCAGAACCAGCTTGAAACCCTGCTGAAAGAGCTAATCGGCCACGATTTCCCTATCGAATTCGAGGTAAAACCCCAAAACAGGAAGGAAAAACCTTCCGGCCCGGTCGAGTCTGAGGGGAAGGAGGCCGCGTCCGGCCCGGAACAGACGGATCCGGAGGCTCCGGAGGGTAAAGGGAACAGCCCCGTTCCCGGCCGGGTCAAAAAAAACCGGCACCCCCAGTTGGTGGAAGATTACACTTTTGACAAGTACGTTATCGGGGACAACAACAGCTTCGCCGCCAACGCCGCCATGGCAATAGGGAGAAACCCGGGAACCGCGTATAACCCCCTTCTGATTTACGGCGGCGTCGGCCTGGGAAAGACCCACCTGATGCAGGCTATCGGTAACTATATCCACGAAAATTCGCCAAGCAAGATAATATATACGACCGCTGAAAGTTTTACCAACGAGTTCATCCAGTCCATCCATGAAGACCAAACGTCCAAAAAAGCTTTCAAAAACAAGTACCGCTATGTGGACGTACTCCTTATCGACGATATCCACTTCCTGGAAAACAAGGCGGAAACTCAGGCGGAACTCTTTTACACCTACGAAGCCCTGTATAACGCGAAACGACAGATAGTCTTTACCTGCGACCGGCCGGTTTCGGAACTGAAAAATCTTACGGAACGGCTCCGCAGCCGGTTTGAACGGGGCTTGAACGTGGATTTGCAGCCCCCAAACTACGAAACCCGCTGCGCTATCCTTAAAAAGAAGGTGGAAGACAGCCATATTGACATTTCCAACGATGTTGTCGCCCTGATAGGCGAAAAAGTATCCACCAATATCCGGGATCTGGAAGCGGCCCTGACTAAACTTATCGCCTACGCGAAGCTGGTAGGTCATCCGATAACCCTGACAAACGCCCAGCAGATACTCAGGGATTCCTTTGCCTCCCCCCGGCAGGCGAATATATCCATAGAGCTTATCCAGCGGGTAGTGGCGGAATACTTCTCCCTTTCCCCAAACGATCTTAAGGGCAAAAAACGAGCCCAGAACATCGTGCTTCCCCGGCAGCTTTCCATGTACATAGCCCGGGAACTTACCGAATACTCCACTACCGAAATAGGCCAGACCTTCGGGGGCCGGGATCACACCACGGTAATGTACAGTTACCGGCAGATAGAGGAGCGGATGCGGACCGATCCGACCCTGGAACCAACCATCGAAAGCCTGAAGCGGCTGGTCAAGGAGGCCGGAACCAAATCTTGATAACGTGTATATTTCCGGGGGAAAAAACGTATATAAGGGCTTTCCGGGCGAATATGTGGAAAACCCCGCCGGGTTTTCCCGGTTTTGTGAATTGCCTAATTCGTTGTAATATAAGGAATTAGGGCGGTTTTCCACATCCTAGAAGCCCCTATTACTACGATTACTGATATATATTAAAATGCAATATTAAGAGGAGTTTGTAATCCATGAAATTTACCTGCGAAAGGAGCGTGTTGCTTAAGGAAATAGCCATCGCCCAAGAGATTATTTCCACGAAAAACGCCATATCCATCCTGTCCAATATCTATATCGAAGCGGAAAACGACAGCCTTACCATAAAAGCCACCGATACCAAGGTCAACTTTGAGACAAAAGTCCCGGTAACCGTGCTGGATCCGGGGGCGACTACCGTTTTTGGGGACAAATTTTTCGGAATTCTCAACTCAAGCCCCGACGGAGAGCTGGAATTTGAGCAACAGGACGCCAAAATGACCATAAAATCGGCGGTTAAGAAGGCCCGCTGGCAGCTTAAAAGCATCGCCTCCGATAAATTTCCCGAATTTCCCGTAGCCGGGACGGAATTCTTTGATATGCCCATTAAAGAATTCAAGGATATGATAAACCAGACCGTTTTCGCGGTTTCCGATGACGAGACCCGGTACTTTATGAACGGGGTGTATTTTGAGAAACTAGAGGACGGCCTTGTCATGGTCGCCACCGACGGCCGGCGCCTTGCCTATATCAGGAAAAACGCCGGGGAGGGAATGGACTTCGGCGGGGTAATCATCCCGCCCAAGGTGCTCAATACCATTACGAAACGTTCGGGGGACGAGGGCCTTATATCCCTTTCCGTCACGGATAAAATTATTTTTATCAGCTTCGGTTCCTATAAGCTCTCTTCGGTGCTGCTGGAAGGACAGTTCCCCAACTACCGGCGGGTAATTCCCGAAACCCAGAGTAGTTCCATCTCGGTAGACCGGTTGGATATGCTTAACGCCCTGCGGCGGGTATCCCTCCTGGTGGAACAGAAGTCCCACCGGATATATCTTGGTTTAACGCCGGGGGTTATGTCGGTATATTCCGAGGAAAGCGATATAGGAACCGCCCGTGAAGAAATACCCTGCAAGTACGAGGGGCCGGAAATATCCATCGCCCTGAATTACCGGTACATCGAGGAGCCTTTTAAATACATAGACAGCGACGAGATAAGCATCCGTTTTACCGAGCCTACCAAGGCGATAACCATCCAGCCAGTGCCGGAAAAGGATTTTTTTCACATCGTCATGCCCATGCAGCTCGATTAAACCGTCTGTTTGTCGTGATTTTTGAATCTATCAGGACCGCGTCCTTTCGGAACCTTGAGGATCAGGAAGTTTTTATTGGCGGGAAGGATGTTTTCCTGGTAGGAGAAAACGGCCAGGGAAAAACCAATTTTATCGAGGCCCTGTACTTCTCCTCGTACGCTTCTTCCTTCCGGGGGGTAAGGGACGGGGACTTGGTTTGTAACGGAAAAAAAAATTACGCGGTCCAGGCGGGAACATCCTCGGGTCTTGATCTCCTTAAAAACGATATCCTGGTCAAATACGAGGGGGGTAAGAAAACCATTCAAATCGACGGGAAACGGATAGACGACCGGAAAGATCTGCTGTCGGTTATTCCCTGCATCGTGTTTTGCCATGAGGACATGGAATTTATTTCCGGCAGCCCGGAACGGCGGCGCTGGTTTTTTGACCAGAGCCTTTCCCTCTACGATCCGGTGTATCTGGACGATCTCCGCCGGTACCGCCGGGTCTTAAAGACCAGAAACCTCCTCTTGAAGGAAAAGCCCTTTCCCCAAGGGGGGAACTCCCTGCTGGACGCCCTGGATCCCCAAATCGCCCTCTACGGTTTAAAACTCATGGAAAAAAGGGAAGAAGCCGCCGGGCTTTTTTCCGGGCTTTTTCAGTCCCTTTACCGGGAAGTTTCCGGTATCGACGGGATTACGGTACGTTACGTCCCGTCCTGGAGGGCGGATAGCCTGGAAGGGATAGGCGTTTTTCTCGCGGAACGAAGGGAAACGGATATCGCCGCCGGTTTAAGCCTTTCCGGACCCCACCGGGATCGGTATATGTTCAGCCGGGGAAACACCGAATTTGCCGGGAAGGCCTCTACCGGCCAGCGGAGACTTCTTGCCCTGCTCCTCCGGGCGGCCCAGGCCAGGCGTTACTCCAAGGCTACGGGAAAAAACCCGGTACTCCTCCTGGACGACGTGCTGCTGGAAATGGACGGCGAAAAAAGGCGGAGATTCCTTTCGGTTATGCCCGGCTATGACCAGGCTTTCTTTACCTTCCTCCCGGAAGAACCCTATGGGCATTACCGAGGAAAGGATACCCTGGTGTACCGGGTGGCGGACGGCAGGCTGTCGGAACATGGTTAAAAACAACAGGAAGGGGATATGAAACGGGCGGGGGAACTGCTTTCCGTTTTTTTCGACGAGAAGCTGCTGAAAAAGGCGAAAAACTATTCGGATCTCTTTTCTTCCTGGTCCCGGATAACGGAAAAGGCCGGTATCGCCGCCGCCGCCGGCTACTCCCGGCTAAAGGAATTCGAGCGGGGGGTCATCCTGATAGAGGCGGATCATCCGGGCTGGGTGCAGATCCTCCAAACCGAGGAACAGAGGCTTCTTGGAAACGCCCAGCGTCTCTTTCCGGAACTCACTATCAGGGGAATATCCTTTACGCTGAGCCGGAATTATCCCGCCGGGGAAACGGAGGCGAAACCGGAGGGCGGTTCCGGCGCGGCGGAGCCGGTTTTTGCCGAATGTGAAAAAACGGAAGGATCCCTCAATACTTATGAAAAAATAAAAGACCAGCGCTTCAAGGATACGCTGAAACGGCTGGAACAGAGCGTCAGGAAACGGAATTTAAGGTAGGCCCGGTGGATCTTTCGCTCGTTCCCAAAACAGAGGCAATAAAATACACGGGTTCAAAATTAAAACTGCTGCCCCATATATTGTCCCTGTCTAAACGGATAGGCGCCGAATCCGTCTTTGACGGTTTTTCCGGCTCCACCCGGGTAAGTCAGGCCTATGCCCAAAGGGGCTGCAAAGTATACGCCAACGACAGAGCTTTTTATACCAAAGTGTTTAACACGGCTTTTTTATTAAACAAGGAACCGCCGGAAACGTATCGGCCCCTGATCGATCACCTCAACAGCCTTCCCCCGGCGGAGGGCTGGTTCACCGAAAACTACGGAGGCGATGGGGACCGGAGGGAGTCAAGCGGCGGCGACGGGCTTAAAAAACCCTGGCAAAAGAAAAACACCCGCAAGCTGGACGCCATACGGGAAGAAATCGACCGGCTTAACCTGGATGAAATTACAAAGGCCGTGGCCCTTACCAGTCTGATGCTTGCCCTGGATCAGGTGGACAACACCCTGGGGCATTACGCCTCCTACCTGAACGGATGGTCGTCCCGATCCTACCGGGATCTGTATCTGGAAGTACCCGGCCTGTGGATAAACAAAAGGGAAAATACGGTTATGAATAACGATATTTTCGACGCCATTGATCTATTGCCCCGGGGTATAGACGTTTCGTATTACGATCCTCCCTACGGCTCAAATAACGAGAAGATGCCCCCTTCCCGGGTCCGTTACGCCTCTTACTATCATATCTGGACTACCGTCTGTTTAAACGACAGGCCGAAACTGTTCGGCAGGGCCAGAAGAAGGGACGATAGTTCCGATGTTATAGCCGGTTCGGTTTTTGAGGAATTTAGAAGGGGACAGAGCGGCAGGTTTATTGTTAGCGAGGCGATAGAAAAACTAATAAAGAAAACCAGTTCGCGCCACATTATTCTGTCCTACAGCTCGGGAGGAAAGGCGACGGCGGATGAGCTTAACGAGGTTTTAAACGCTTACGGCAGAATAAGGGCGGTTGAAACGATAGATTACCGGAAAAATGTCATGTCCACAATGAAATGGACCAGGGACTGGACGAAAGAAACGGATGAGAAAAACTACGAATACCTGTTTCTGGTGGAGAAATACTAGCGGCTTGTCGCGTAAGCGCGGCAGGCCGCCGGCGGGCGGATAGATCTATGAAAGATATTCCGGATTTAAGTCACTGTCTCCTCTGCCCCCGGCGCTGCGGGGCCGACCGCGCCGCCGGGGGGCGGGCTTACTGCGGCGAGACGGCGGAACTGCGCATAGCCTCCGCGTCCATACACCGGGGGGAGGAACCGGTACTTACCGGGGCCGGCGGTTCGGGCACGGTATTTGTTACCGGCTGCAACCTGGGCTGCGTGTTTTGCCAGAACTACCAGATTTCCCGGCGGGGCATGGGCCGGGCGGTACAAACGGCGGAATTTGCCGCCATCACGCTGCGGCTCCAGGAACTGGGGGCGGCGACCATCAATATCGTTACCGGAAGCCACGCCGTTCCGGCCATCGCGGCGGGAATCGACGCCGCCCGGGGGGAGGGAGGGGAAAAACTGCGTCTGCCGGTTTTGTGGAATTCCTCCGCTTACGAGAGCCTGGAGAGCCTGGAAATACTGAAAGACCGGGTGGATGTGTACCTGCCCGACCTTAAAACCCTGGACCCGGCTGTTTCGGCCCGGTTTTTCAAAACCCCCGTTTACGGTGAAACCGCCTCCGCCGCCATACTCAGAATGATGGAATACCGGCCCCTCAGGTATAAGCCAGGCGGCGAGGCGCTGGAATCGGGGGTAATCGTCCGGCACCTGGCGCTTCCCGGTTATCTTGAATCCACCCGGGGGGTGCTGCGCTGGTTCGCGGAAAACTGCCGGGGCGGAGCCCTCCTTTCCCTGATGACCCAGTACAGCCCGGTACGGCCCGCCGGGGAAGAACCCGGTACGGGAATGCCGGAAGGGTTTTTAAACAGAGCGGAATACGGAACCATCATCCGCTGGCTAGAGGAATTCGGTATAGACGACGGTTTTTGCCAGGAACTGGTAAGGGGAGACGAATGGCTCCCGGATTTCAGCCGGGGAAACCCCTTTTCTTCGGATCTTTCTTTGCCGGTTTGGCACTGGCGTTTTGGTTTTATTAATTGACCCGGTGGGCTATAATTATAGACGATGTATACAAGGGAATTGTCTGAGCCCCGGGCGTCGCCGGTAGAAAAGGGCAGGCCGGTTTACGGAACCTGGACCAGGGATTTTAAAGAGGTAGACCTGCTGGATATACGCCGGCCCTACCGCTGGCCGCTGCCCCGCTGGATTCGGGATTCCCGGATCAAGGAATGGGAATCTTTTGATATCCACAACGAGCGGTTTTACCTGGGGGCGGCTCTGGCAAACCTGAAAATGTTCCGCTTTGCCCAGGTAACCCTTTACGATAAGGAAAGCGGGGAAAAACTCCGATATGTAAAAGTAATCCCCTTCAGCGGCTGGAAACTGCCCCGGGGGCTTGCCAACGCTTCGGTGGGCAGCCGGTCTTACGGGTTTTTTTTCCGTATCCATGACTGGCTCGACGCGGATACGATCCGGGTGGATCTGGACGTGGAGGCGACCCGCAAACGGCCATCTTTTACCGCCCATGTAATGTACGATCTGAGCGGCGGCAGGGTTACCCCCATGGCGGTCAATCTGGGCTTTTCCGGGGATCGCTGTGTTTACGCTTACAAGGCCATGGCGGCGGTACGGGGAGACATAGTGTTCGGGGGAAGGCATATTTCCCTCAACACGGAAAAGACATCGGGTATCTTTTGCGATTTTAAGGGCTTTTACCCCTACCCGATGTCGTCGGTTTGGGGAAAAGGCGCCGGATTCGACAGGGAAGGCAGGCGCGTCGGTTTCAGTTTGGGGGAAAACCAGACCAGGGAGAACCACCGGAACAACGAGAACGCCCTTTGGGTAAACGGGGAGCTGACGCCCCTGCCGCCGGTTCGGATCACCATGCCGGGCGGCGTCAAGTCGGACTGGATTATCCAGGATGTGGAAGGGATGGTGGATCTGGTGTTTTCTCCCCGGGAACCCTTGCGCAGCGGCTTTAACCTGATCTTTCTCCAGGCGGAGCAGGAAACCCTTCTGGGCTATTACAACGGGATGCTGGTAAACGGGAAAGGGGAACGGACGCAGGTGCATAACCTGTGGGGAACAGGGGAAAAAATTTATCTTCGGGTATAACAGAATGGCGAAAAAAGATAACGCGATTTACGCGCCCGGCGAACTTTCCCGAGTCCGCGAAAAACTGGGAGTCTCCGACCACAGGGAAGCCAGGCGGCTCGCGGAAATGCTGGGCGGGGAAGTGGGGGTAGAGCGTTCCAAGGAAACGGAAGATCCTTCCGGTCCGCGGAGATCCTCCGGGAAGGGCGGAAACGGCGGGGATCGGGGCCGGCCGAAACACCGGATAGAACTTATTGCCGACCAGGAAGAACAGAGCGGCAGAAAACCGCTATTCAACCGGGGATCGGATCGGGCGGACGATCCTTCCGTTCCGGTAAAGGCGTCCTATTTTGAGCGGGTCAGGATGGACAGATTCTGCGCCCTACCGGATTTCCGTATCAAATCTTCGTTCCAGGTAATGACCAGTGTACTGTCCTTTTTCAATGAGCCGGCGGATCTCGTAAATCCCTATTTTATAAACAAAGGGATCGACGAAAACTATCGGTGGATTGAGGAACTGGTAACCTCCGCCAGAACCTTGTTCCCCCGGAACAATGCCAAACGGAACGAAAAACTAAAACGGATAAGCCCCCCGGCCTACGCCATTTTGGATGTTTTCCGCTACTGGAATATCGAGAAAATAGCCGGGGAAATCGCGAAGGTACAGAACCATCCCCGGAGCGTAAAGGTGGTGGAGCTTTCCGATTTTCTCAAGGCGGTATACCGGCCCCTGTTCGTTCTGGAACGGCAGGATCTGGAAACCCATATCAAGGAGAGCTTCAAACTGCTCTACAGGCTGCTCTACATTGAAAGCCCCATAGAGGCAAAGGAAAAGTACCAGGAGCTTATCCGTAGCGCCCTGGTGGCCTTTAGCCAGATCCGCCGGGATGTGCAATATTTTCTTTACCCTCTTTTGCTGAAACTGCTTTCCGACCGCTGGCTGCCCTACGACACCTTTTTCATCGACAGGCGGCACCGTTATATGGCCTTTCTGGAGCTTACGGAGGCGGATCAGCTTAACCCTGTGGGTATTAAAACACAGGATAACGCGGCCAAGGATCAGGGCGGCGATACCGAAGCCTCCGGGGAGGGGGATGAAGAGGGCAAGAAGGCCCGGGAGGAAGATCCCAAGGATCCCGAGGTAATTGCCCGCAAGGAAAAAGAAGCCGCCCAGGAAGCCGAGCGCAAGGCCCTGGTACAGGGTATCGCTTCCTTGGAGGCCCTCTTTCCCAAGGCGGGCTGGGAACGGCTTTCCTCTTTTCCCGACCTTTACCCCTATTTCCAGGAGATATTCAGCCTGCGAAAAGGATACGATCTTATCGCTCCCACGGATCCCCTGATGCAGATAGCCATACTGATGCGGATTCTGGAGGAACTTTTTTTCGGCCTTCGTTACGTCAAGTTCGGCACGGTCATCGGGTCAAACAATACCCCCGTCAGGGTAGACGAGTCGGTCGGCCGGATCATCGGCAAATGGCACGACTACTTCAACGTTACCTTTGAAAAAGAGTATCTTCCCCGGCTTTCCGAATACTGCCGTCTTATTGAACAGTCCGAGGGATCCCGGACTTCCCAGTACGCGAAAAAAGTGCTGAACGAGATGTGCTGGATCAAGCGGCTTTACTTTATGCCTTATTATAAGTTCGATTCTCTTTTTCCCCCGCCCTTCCAAAAAAAGGACGTGGAGTCCGTGTACTCCGAAGTCCGCGCCTTACGGCGAAGCCTGGCGGCGGTAGCCGCGGGAATTGATCAGGCCAACAAAATAGGCGGGGCCAAGAAGATGGTCCCCTGCGACGGGCTGGATAACCCCTGGGAGCCTTACAACTTTGAGGTTCCAAACCCGGTCTCTGCCCGCCTGGACGCCCTGCTTGCGCCTCAGAAGCGGAACAACGCCCTGCTGGTGCTTTTCGGCCTGGCCATCTCCACGGTGCTGGATCACCTGGTCAACGACACGGATAGCTGGGCTTACAGCGGCGAGTCGGAGGTGCTTTTCCGCAGCGTGGGCAACAAGGGGGTCCTTCCCCAGTTCGGGGTGGATAAGAAGGTCGACGCCGACAGGATCTTTAAGGAGAGCCTGAAGGAACGGCAATAGGGTTAACCCCGCCTGGTGATTTTTTTCCTCAAAATTGGTACAATGAACCTATGTCAGATTTAGAAACGATGGAAACCGGGAAGATAATTCCCATCGCGATAGAAGACGAAGTTAAGACAGACTACCTCAATTACGCCATGTCGGTCATCGTGGCGCGGGCTTTGCCGGACGTGCGGGACGGGCTTAAACCCGTACACCGGCGGCTCCTCTACTCCATGGACGATTTAGGACTCCGGCCCAACGCGGCCACCAAGAAGAGCGCCCGTATCGTGGGCGATACCATGGGTAAGTACCATCCCCACGGAGACGCGGCTCTTTACGACGCCCTGGCGCGCATGGCCCAGGATTTCTCCCTGCGATACCCCCTGGTGCATGGCCAGGGTAACTTCGGCTCTCTGGACGGAGACCCCCCGGCGGCCATGCGATACACCGAGGCCAAGCTTTCCCGGGCCGGGGATGAGATGCTCCAGGATCTGGGGAAGGAAACCGTGGATTTCCTCCCCAACTTTGACGAGTCCCTGAAGGAGCCGGCGGTACTTCCCGCGGCCATCCCCAATCTGCTGGTAAACGGATCAAGCGGTATCGCCGTGGGTATGGCCACCAATATGGCCCCCCACAACATGACCGAGATCTGCGACGCCCTCTGCGCCTATATCGACAACCCGGAGATCAGCGTTGAACAGCTTATGCAGTTCGTCCAGGGGCCGGATTTTCCCACCGGCGGGGTTATCTTTGGCCGCCAGGGAATCCGGGACGCTTACAAGACCGGGCGGGGAAAACTTCTGGTCCGCTCCCACTTTACCGTGGAGACCACCAAGTCCGGCAAAGAACAGATCGTATTTACCGATATTCCCTATGGGGTTAATAAGCTTTCCCTGCTGGAACGGATCGGCAGCCTGGTAAGGGAAAAGGTGATTGACGGCGTCGCCGGCTCCAACGACGAGTCCGACCGGGAAGGGATACGGATCGTGGTGGAACTCAAGAAGGGGGCTATCCTCAAGGTGGTCCTGAACCAGCTCTTTTCCAACACCCAGCTCCAGTCCACCTTTGGGATCATCAACCTTGCCCTGGTTAAGGGGAAACCCCTCTGTCTTAACCTAAAGGAGCTTATTCACCACTTTGTGGAACATCGGGTGGAGGTGGTTACCCGCCGTACCCGTTACGAACTGCGCAAGGCGGAGGAACGGGCCCATATACTGGAAGGGTTGGTTGTCGCCCTGGCGAACATTGACGAGGTGGTGGCGATTATCAAAGCCTCCCGGGATGTAAGTACCGCCCGGCTCAAACTCCAGGAGCGCTTCGCCCTGTCCGAGGCCCAGTCGGAAGCCATCGTGGATATGCGGCTTGGGCGGCTGACCAGCCTGGAAATCGAGAAGATCCAGCAGGAATTGGCGGAATTGAAGGTACAGATCGATTACTTTAAATCCCTTCTGGCTGATGATCATAAACTTCGGGGAGTTATCAAAGACGAGACCAGGAGCATCGTCGACCGTTACGGGGACAAGCGGCGTACCGATATCGTGGCCGGGGAAGTAGAGAGCATTGACATTGAGGACCTCATCAAAAAAGAGGAGATGATGATCCTCATTTCCAACCTGGGCTATGTCAAACGGGTTCCCGTATCCGGCTACCGTAACCAGGGCCGGGGCGGCAAGGGCATGCAGAGCGCCAAGCTGGCGGAGGATGATTTCATCGAACAGATCTTCGTGGCCTCCACGCACGAATACATCATGTTTATCACCAGCGAGGGCAAGGCCTACTGGATGAAGGTGCATGAACTTCCCGAGGGCTCCCGGATCAGCAAGGGTTCTCACATCAAAAGCCTGCTCACCGTTTCTCCCAACGAGGATATTACGGCCATTGTGGCCCTTAAAGATTTTACCGCCGATCCGGTCGTGAACGGCGGGGGCTGCTACCTCTTTATGGGGACCGCCCGGGGGGTGGTAAAAAAGGCGGCGGTAAGCGAATTCTCCAACGCGAAAACCCGGGGAATCATCGCGATCAAACTGGACGAGGGGGACAAGCTGGTAAGCGCCCTGCTTACCGGGGGTTCCGACGAGGTGGTTATGATATCCCGCAAAGGCCAGGCCCTGCGTACCGGGGAGGATCAGATCCGTCCCATGGGACGGTCCAGCCGGGGGGTTTCCGGTATGAAGCTGGACAGCGACGACGAACTTGCCGGGCTTCTCAAAGTGGTTCCGGATGAGAAAATGCTGATCCTTTCCGAATATGGCTACGGCAAGCGGGTGGATTTTGCCGAATTCTCCTCCCACGGGCGGGGTACCGGGGGCCAGCGGATCTACACGGTTACGGACAAAACCGGGGAGATTGTGGGCTGCGTCAATGTCCAGGACAAAGAGGAGATAATGTGCATTACCAGCCAGGGCAAGTCCATAAAACTCAAGGTCGCCGATATCCGGGTTATGGGCCGGAGCGCCCAGGGGGTACGGATACTCAGCATCGACCGGCCCGACTTTGTTATCGGCCTTGACCGGATTGTAAAAGAAGAGGAGGAATCGTAATTTTATCCTCTTGACAAGTACAACGATGGATAAGGAATAATGTAACAGGGTCATTTTGCCGGTTCCTATCCGGCGGGCCCTTATTTTAAATCAGGAGTTCGGTATGAAAAGATCTGTGGCTGTTGTGACGCTGGTTTTGGTTCTGAGCGCCGGGGCCTTTGCCCTGGACCTAAGCGGGGGCGGCGGCTTGTATTTCGCCCAGACTTACGGTTACGCGAAGGTAGAAGGATTTGATGCCTTCCACTACGTGGCCAACAGTAATTTCGGAGCCGTTCTTTTTTTCGACGCCACCTACGCGGAACTTGGCCTGAATTTGGGGGGATACAATTATAATTTTTATTCCGTTAAT